>CAZBPB010000372.1:0-1235 GCA_964493565.1 uncultured Pleurocapsa sp.
GGCGCGCATAACCGCGCGACTGCCGCTCAAGCCCTCCAGCCAGATGCCGATTACTGGATCGGGATTGAGGGCGGCTGTGACGATGTAAACGGAGCCATTGAGGTGTTCGCGTGGGTGGTGGTGCTGGACAGCCGTATAGAAGGCAAAGCCCGAACCGGCATGTTCTATCTACCGGAATCGGTGGCGGCGCTGGTACGGCAGGGGATAGAACTCGGTCACGCTGATGACATGGTGTTCGGGCGCAGCAACAGCAAACACAGCGACGGCTCAGTGGGGCTGCTGACAGGCGGCTTGATTGACCGCACCGCCTATTATGCCCACGCTGTGATTCTGGCGTTGATTCCGTTCAAGAATCCTGAGCTGGTGTTCCCGTAAATAACATTACATGCGTCCTGAGGACAATTCGCAAAAACCTTACAGCGATTTGATATGAAGGGCTGAATTGGCACGTTGGATGCGCTGCGCGATTAGACTACAATCTGAATCAATCGTCCGTTTTACCCATGAGATGCCGCTATGAATATTGTGCCCCACGAAGCCGAATCCCGCAGCGGCGCTGAACTGGAATACCTGACATTACGTGAAGAAGCCCTGCGGCGCGGTGAGCAGCGGCAATCGCTGTTGGGTATCACGGTTACGCTGGCGGCGGCATTTTTAGGCATTGGTTGGGGTACAGGCGGCGCAGTGGCGCTGATGATCTTCCCGCCAATGGCGGCGCTTCTGGCGCTGGTATGGGTACAGAACGAAGCGCATGTAAACCGTATTAACGTGTATATCCGCGAAAATTTGTCGCTGCGCATCCCCGGCTTGCTTTGGGAACAATACCGACGCGAACAAATGCTGCGCAACCGCGTTGGCAAATATCCGCTGGATATTCTGGCGGTGGGCGGGGTATTCATCGGCGCGCAAATACTGGCGGTAGTGCTGGCGCTCTTTCGCTTTGAGACCCGCGATCTGGTTCAATGGGTGCTGATTGCTGTAGATATCGCCTCGATACTCTTGCTGCTGTGGACGCTTAATTATCTACGGCGGCTGACCACTCAATAAATCTTTTGACTTCCTAATCATAGGTGCTCGATGATCATTAAACGACTGCATCACGCGCAAATCACCATCCCCAAAGGCATGGAAGAACAGGCGCGCGCGTTTTACTGCGGCGTGCTGAAACTGCCCGAAATCGAGAAACCCGCTTCATTACAGGGACGCGGCGGTTTCTGGGTGCAAGTTGCCGACCA
>CAZBPB010000372.1:1245-3451 GCA_964493565.1 uncultured Pleurocapsa sp.
CAAATGCACGTTGGCACGGAAGACGGCGTAGATAGAACCGCGACCAAAGCGCATCTTGCCTATCAAGTAGATGAGGTTGAGGCATGGGAAAGCATTCTGCGCGAGAACGGGATCAAACTCGCCGAATCAGTGCCGATTCCCGGTTTCAATCGCTTTGAGTTTCGCGATCCGTTTGGCAATCGGGTCGAGTTCATCCAGCCGCTTGAGGAAACGCAATGAATATTAACGGGCATACGTACAGCAACGGTTCTGGCGGGTGGAAGCCTTATGAACAGGGCTTGACCATCGGTAGGCGTGGCAGCGAGGGTGGCGAGATCATTCGCGATGAGGAACATTCAGATGGCGCGCGCATTTCGCTGGAACGCGATACGCTGTACAACGTTCCCTTCGCGATCACCTGTGGCATTTATGGCTGGATGGTACACACACGCTTTTTTGCCGACGAACCGAGTGCGTTAGCCGCATACGACGTGATGAAAATGTCTATTGCCACAATTCTGGAATTGATTGTGCATGAATCGGCAGTAGATACGGTCAATGAAGCAGTAAATCAGTTTGTAGAAAATTACCCGTAAATAACGGGGCGGTTGCAAACCGCCCTACGTTAGTCTGTTCTTCAAGCCTTTAGCGCAGCGCCTTATACATCGCTTCCTTCCAGCGTGGAACATCTATTTCCCAGCAAACACTCACATTGCGTTCGCGCTCGGAAAGAGGCAGCCACGTGTGATGGTTGCGCGGGTCAGTGATCAGGTTAAATTCGTCCACCACCGTCATACCGCGCGTCAGTTCGCTGTGCGTTTCAACGTCTACATGATGCGTAGATTTGCGGGTGCAAATAGTCGGGTCAAGGGCAATCGCCATCGCTACCGGATCAGGCAGTCCCAGACCAGGATCACCAGATTGGTTCAAGTTGGCTTCCAGCGCGCGGCGGTTGCAGTCCATCGCAAACTCAGCAAGATCAGTCTCAAAGCCGCGTACCATAGCGATCTCATCAAGCGAAAGATTGGCATCAAAGCGGCATAACTCCCAACCCACCATCTCAATCGGCAGGCCGGAATGGAACGTGATACGCGCGGCTTCAGGGTCTACCCAGATATTAAACTCGGCGGTAGGCGTAACATTACCGATGGTATTGGCCGCGCCACCCATCGTTACACAACGGCTAACATTCTTGACAATATCCGGCGCTTTGCTGACCGCCAGCGCCACGTTGGTCAGTGGGCCAAGTGTCACCAGCACAATGCCGGGGTTTTCGCGGATCACGCGGATCAGCGCATCTACAGCGTGTTCACTCTGCGCGGCACGCTTTGGCGGCGGATAATTCATTTCCCCAAGCCCGTCGCGACCGTGAAACCAATCCCCATATTCCATGATGCGGATCAGCGGCTTGTCTGCCCCCTGATAGACCGGCACATCCGAGCCACATAATTCAGAGGTATACAGGGCATTGATCGTACACTGTTCCAGCGGCACGTTTCCGGCAACGGTGGTGATCGCCTTCACGTCCACATCCGGCGCTTTCAACGCCATAATCAGAGCAACGGCATCGTCAGACGCGGTATCGGTATCAATGATAAATGAGCGCATGGGTAATTTTCCTTGAATGGGTAAGGCTTAAACCTGATCGAAGAATCGGATTTTGTTACTATTTAGACAAAACTTGTCTTGCCATGCTGCTGAATGATTACGATATTACCCGATTTAAATTACGCCAGTTAAATTTCGGCTCACAGCCCGGCAACGCCCACAGCGCAGATCATGGGGACTTCTTCCCTGCCAACTGCGCTTCATATTCACGTGCCAACATGCTGTAGCAGATCATATCGAAGGCTTGCCCATCGCGTAAAATCGCTTCTCGCCATAGGCCTTCGCGCACGAAGCCCAAACGCTCATAGAGTCTGGCGGCACGTTCGTTGTAGGAAAACACAGTCAACTGCACGCGGTGCAGATTGATCTCGTGGAAGCAGAAGCGGAGCAGCAGGGTCATGGCTTCTTCGCCGTAGCCTTGCCCGCGATGCGCCGGATCGCCAAAGGCGATATTCAACCAACCGTTGCGGTTATTCCAACTGATGCCATCCACCATGCAAATGCCGATCATCTCGTCGGCATGATGCTGGCGAATGGCGAAGGCATAGGCGATATTGGATTTGTCATCTTCGTCAAACTGCGCACGGATACGGTGGATTGAGCGCGGCACGGCAGCATT
>CAZBPB010000372.1:3461-4253 GCA_964493565.1 uncultured Pleurocapsa sp.
AAATTCGCCATCTTCGTACCAGTGCATGAACATGAAGGTGTCTTCCTGACGTAAAGCTGTCAGGCGAATGCGCGGGCCGGAAAACAGAGGCACATCTGAAAGGGTCATGTCGGCGCAGCCTTTCTGCGACGGCGAACAATAGAATACAGAGCATATCCCAGCGCCGCGCCAATCCCAACTACCACAAAGCCCGCAAACAGCAAGAACGGGGCGCTGCGCACAGTATCCACCGCCCAATCACGCCACACGAAGGCACAGGTCAATTCAGGGATACCCGATCCAGCAACGACGATGATTTGCGGCTCAACGGCTTCACCCGCCAGCATAATGACCGCCATGCCCGGCTGATTTACGCCCGGTTCATCTGCCAGTGCAGAGCGGGTAAGTTGTATCGTTTGCAGCCATTGATAAACAATGCCGTTACGGGTCACATCCGCGCGAAGTAGATCGCTCATGGTAACGATTTGAATATCAGGGTATGCAGCTTCCAACGCCGCTTGAATATCCTGCGCCGCCTCGTCAGCAGAATAGTCGCTGTTGTCGAACAGGATCGGGCGGGACGCGCGGCGCTGGTTCAACAATCCAGCAGCTTCGCAGGCGGCAGGCGCGCCCTGCGAATTATCCGACGGGATCATCCACCACTGCCACGCCAGCAGCGGGCGCGAGGCGGAAAGCACAAACCAGAGAAAGAGGGCAAAGCCAGCCAGCAGCATTGCTAGCAAAAAGATACGTTTCAACGGCTCGTCCCCCCGCGCCACCGACTGAAGGAGGGGGAACAGCCGCATAATCGGC
>CAZBPB010000373.1:0-418 GCA_964493565.1 uncultured Pleurocapsa sp.
CAAGCGTATGCACGCGATCCTAGTCTGGACTGGATCATTGTCCGGAATGCTGATTTGTAGCGGTAAGGCGTGCCTCGTCCGCAGCAAATGCGCGCTGCCTAGTTCCAATCAAAAGGGCGGTTCTCGCAAACCGCCCCAAAATCTGCAATGTAATCTCGGGCATTCCCCTCCCTTAGGTCGTGGGAGCGCAGTATGATGCGCCCTTCAGGCAGGGGCAAGAGCTTTTAATGCACCGCTATCGCCCCTGCTTCCAACACATTCGGAAGGAAGAAGAACGCCAGCACCACGATCAAATACACCGCCAGCAGCATCGCCCCTTCCAGCCAGTTGCTTTCCCCGTCCAGCGCGATAAATGCGGCAATCACCGCTGCGCCTATCATCGTGATCAACCCATATTCGTTGAAAACTAGCACCAGGC
>CAZBPB010000373.1:428-4245 GCA_964493565.1 uncultured Pleurocapsa sp.
AGCGCCACCTGCAAACTTGAACCCAGTGAAACTGACATACTCAGTTCCATTTTGTTCTTTATCGCCACCTGCACCGCCACCAGATGCTCGGCAACATTACCTACCAGCGGAATGATGATAATACCGACGAAGAATTGAGTCAGTCCAAGCTGCTGCGTCACCGGCTCCACCGCGCCCACCAGCGTTTCGCTGACCAGCGCCGTGCCTGCCGTCGCCAGTATCAGCATAATGATTGAAAAGTTTCGCGTCCAGCGGGCTTCATGAACCAATGCAGGTTCACGGCTAACGCCAGCCACTTCGCCAACCGTTTCTTCATCGTGAACTTCAGCCGGTTTGCCCTCACGGAATGTATACAGCACCGAAAGCCCGTAGAGTACGATCAAAATGACCGCCACGCCTTCATTAAACAGCAGTTCGCTGTCCGGGTGCGTTGCCAGACCGGGATCAAACAGCGACGGAATCGCTAGCGCCACCACCGCCAGCACCAGCAGCGTCGCGTTCAAACCCGCGTTCCGACGGTCAAAACGCTGGGTGCCATTCTTCAAGCCGCCCAGCAGCAGGCTTGCTCCCAGCACCACCAGCAGGTTGCCGATGATCGAACCGGTAATCGAAGCTCGCACCAGATCAAGTAATCCAGCCTGAATTGCGAAAATTGCAATGATCAACTCGGCGGCGTTGCCCAGCGTAGCGTTCAGCAGCCCACCAAATTTCGGGCCGGTATAAATCGCCAGTTCTTCCGTCGCCTCACCGATCAACTTTGCCAGCGGAATTAAGCCAACCGCCGACAAAATGAAAATCAAGATCGGGTCAGCATGCAGCAGTTCAGCGATCACCGCCGCCGCTGCTACCACGATCAGATAATAAATCGGGTTACTCAGTTTGAATTTCATACAGCTGTTTTCTCCCCCTCATACTTTCTCAACAATAGTTCGCCCGTCCAGTTTGCCAGCAGCGGAAACAGTTCGCCAATTTCAGCCTCACGCTCGTCCTGTGGCAGCGCTAACAACGCCTCAATTCGCCCGCGCATCGCCTCCAATTCAGCAGGATCGGCATAGTTCCCCAGTTCAGCAAACAGCGTTTCATGCGCGCGCTTGCGTTCTATTACCTCTAGACCGTCCAGCATTTGCCGGTGCGGCGGCCCTTCCCAGATATCCACGATCATCGCTTCACGCAGCCAGCGTTCCACACCAAATTCAGCTAATGTACCCTGGCCGCCGTTCACTTCCATTGCCCACTTGGCCGTTTGTACCGCAAATTCCGCCGTCCAGTATTTCGCGAGATGGGTGATCAGCCGGAAATAGTGAAAGTGATCTGAATAATTCGGCGCGCGTTCCTTCCAGATTTCTTCAAGCAGGCTTACCGTCTCCCACGCCATACAAAAGCCGCGCTGCAAATCGTGGTAGCGTTGTTCAAATTGGCGGCGCATCAACGGCTGATCGATCAGCTTCTTACCGAAAATCTGGCGGTTGGCGGCAAACGTGTAAGCATCCCGAAAAGCGCGGTGCGCCAGCGCCACGCTGCCGATGTTGTTGCACACCCGCGACATATTCAGCACTTCCATAATCAGGTAAATGCCGTGTTCTGCTTCCCCCAATAAATAGGCTTCACTGTTGATAAATTCGATCTCGCCCGTTGGCACCGAGCGCGTCGCGATTTTGTCTTTCATCCGCCGCAGGGTCACGTTTAACGTACCATCTTTGCGGTAGCGCGGCACAAGAAACAGTGCCAGCCCGCGTACCCCATCGCGCGCGCCTTCCGGCCTTGCCGCCACAACTGCCACTTCTGCATTGGCGTTGCTGCAAAAGTACTTTTCGCCGTTCAAATGCCACAAATTTTGATCAGGGTCAATCAGTGTGGCGCGAGTCTTGACCGAACCCCCGAGATCGCTGCCCCCGCCAATCTCGGTCATCCATGTTGCGCCCTGCCATACCATGTCAGAGCGAAGCATCATGAAGTCAAGCGTATTGTCCCGCATATTGTATGAAGCATATTTATTTACCGCTGTTGCCGTCGCCAGACTGACCGTATACGGACAGTACAACCCCGTATCGTAAAATGCCGCCAGATAGCCGTACTGGTAAGCATCGCGCAGGCTGTTTGAAAATGCCCGCCAGACAACGCCGGCATTATAGCCTTCTACCAGCATGTGATAGTAATCTGGCGGGTACACGATCTGATCAATCTGTCGTCCATGCACATCATATTTCTTGATCCATGGCGTTCCGGCGCGGTCAACTGAAGTTGAAATCGCCACGCCTTCCGTTTCCCAGAAATAGTTGTAATCAGCTAAGGCATCTGGCGATTCCAGTTCGCCAATCATCGCGTTCAAAAACGCTAGCGGGGACTGTATCAATCTCTCGTTCAACATAAAACACCTCAAAATTTATTAAAACGAATTTGATTCCTTTGATGCTAACCTGATATCTATGCCATTGTTTGTAGGGGCAAACCTATGTAACTGCCCACCAGTTTGCCCCCACACCGCATTCATTTAAGTCCAGATATAGCCCGGCGTCGCCAGCGAGTTACGACTCTGGAAAAAGTACTGGTGCCAGTACGGGTAAATGCGCTCGCGTTCGCTGGCCTTATCCAGCCTAACAACCTGTTCCGGCGTTAAGTTCCAGCCCACTGCGCCAAGATTTTGCCGGAGCTGCTCCTCGTTGCGCGCCCCGATGATCACGCTGGCGACGGTTGGGCGCTGCAATAACCAGTTCAGCGCCACCTGTGCTACCGACTTTTCAACCTCACCCGCCACAGCTTCCAACGTGTCAATCAAATCATAGAAGAAATCTTGCGGCACTTCCGGCCCTTCGCCGCCGCCCTGCGCAATTCGTGTCCCTTCAGGCATCGGGTTGTCGCGATGGAACTTGCCGCTCAAACGTCCTGCCGCCAGCGGACTCCATACTAGCGTCCCCACCTTCTGATCCAGCGCCAGCGGCATCAGTTCCCATTCATATTCACGCCCGATCAGCGAGTAATAGGCTTGATGCGCGGCATAGCGCGTCCAGCCATAACGATCTGCCACCGCCAGCGATTTCATCAAATGCCAGCCGGAGAAATTCGAGCAGGCGATATAGCGCACCTTGCCACTTTGCACCAGCGTATCCAGCGTGCGCAGCACTTCCTCAACCGGCGTTTGCGCGTCGAAACCGTGCATAGTGTAAATGTCAATATAATCGGTTTTCAAGCGGCGCAGGCTGTTTTCAACCGCGCGCATCAGGTGATAGCGCGACGATCCGATGTCATTCGGGCCGTTCCCCATCTCAAAAGTCGCTTTGGTAGAGATCAGCACGCTGTCACGCAAGCCAACCAGCGCCTCACCCAGAATTGTTTCAGAAACGCCATCCGAATACACATCCGCCGTATCGAATAGTGTCAGCCCGGCATCAAGGCAAATCTCGATCAGCCTACGCGCCCCGGCTACGTCGGTGTTGCCCCACGCTCTAAAAAATTCACCTCCACCAAAGGTGGCGGTACCAAAGCTCAAGGCTGGTACTTTGAGGCCAGAGCCGCCTAACAAACGATATTCCATCCGTCAGTTCCTTTGTTGTGATGATCCGGGAAACAATATGCCCTGAATTTTGAACTGCGACGGCCTGCTATTTGAACGCGATCACCGCAAAGGCTTCAGGCCGCTTGGCGACATTTTTGAAACCCGCTGCCTCAAGCCGCTTGATCACGCCGGGAACCACCCGCGCGCCGCTTGGGCTGGCAAGATCGCCAATATAGTGAAACAGGCGGCCGCTGCGCCGCAAAATGCGGTACAGCCCGCGATAATATTCGCCTGAATACAAATCGCCCGAAAGCGCCATCGTTG
>CAZBPB010000374.1:0-3729 GCA_964493565.1 uncultured Pleurocapsa sp.
TCATGGATAGACGATGACGATTGAGGCCTTAACCGCCGCAATGCACGAATTTGTTGAGAGCAAGGGCTGGTATGCGGCGGAGAGCAAACGCCCCCAGACGCCGCGCAATCTGGCAATTTCACTTTCGCTTGAGGCGAATGAAGTATTGGAACACTTTCAATGGGGCGATAACAGCCCTGACAAGGCGGAACTTGCCGGTGAACTGGCAGATGTGATGCTGTATCTTTTGCAGCTTGCCAGCATTTGCGATATTGACATCAGCGATGCCGTGATGCAGAAATTACAAGCCAACTACGGACGGAAGTGGGAGTAATTCCCGCCTGTATTTCTCGGCAAGCGTTCACTATAATGCCCCGCACTTGTAATTGAAGTGTTCGTTACGTCCCTAACTATTTGAGGCTTTTGTATGTCCACACAGGCGCTCACCAATCCTGCGATTGATTTTTCCGAGTGGTATAACGAAATCGTATACCGTGCTGATCTTGCGGATCATTCGCCAGTACGGGGCTGCGTGATTATCAAACCGTATGGCTATGAATTGTGGGACAACCTGAAGGGGCAATTGGATCGGCGTTTTAAGGCGACAGGCCACCAGAACGCCTATTTCCCGCTGTTCATTCCTAAGAGCTATCTGGAGCGCGAGGCCGAACACGTTGAAGGCTTCAGCCCTGAACTAGCAGTTGTCACGATTGGCGGCGGAAAAGAACTGGAAGAACCGCTGGTAGTGCGTCCAACGTCGGAAACGATCATTGGCGAGGCGATGTCTAAGTGGATTCAATCTTACCGCGACCTACCGCTGCTCTTAAACCAATGGGCGAACGTGGTGCGCTGGGAAATGCGTACACGTCCGTTCCTGCGTACGATGGAATTTCTATGGCAAGAAGGCCATACCGCACACGCGACCGAAGAGGAAGCCGAAGCTGAAACCCTGCAAATGCTGGATGTATATGCCGATGTAGTGGTGAATGAAGCGGCAATACCGGTTATTCGCGGTCAAAAACATGAAACCGAGAAATTTGCGGGGGCGCTGCGCACGTACACCATTGAGGCGATGATGGGCGACAAGCGAGCGCTGCAAAGCGGAACAAGCCACAATCTAGGTCAGAACTTTGCCAAAGCCTTCAACATGCAGTATCTGGATAAGAACAACCAGCTTCAATACTGCTGGACAACCTCATGGGGCTTGAGCTGGCGCGTGATCGGCGGGATTGTAATGACACATGGCGATGAAAAGGGCTTGAAACTGCCACCCCGCCTTGCTCCGTATCAGGTGGTGATCGTGCCGATCTTCAAGAATGATGATGAGCGCGGCCCGGTTATGGAAGCAGTGGAGACGATGAAGAAGGCGCTGTTTGCGGCAGATGTGCGCGTGTATGTGGACGCGCGCGATTATCAGCCGGGCTATAAGTTTAATGACTGGGAACTGCGCGGCGTACCTGTTCGCCTCGAGATTGGACCGCGTGACGTGCAGAATGGCACAGTGGTGGCGGCGCGGCGCGACATTCCCGGCAAAGAAGGGAAACGTTTCCTGCAGCAAGCTGGCGTTGTTGAACAGGTGAAGCTACTGCTAGACGAAATTCAAGCGAACATGCTGGCACAGGCAACAGCTTTCCGCGATGCCAACATTTTCGATGTCAGTTCTTATGATGAACTAATCAGCGTGGTAGAAGCTGGCGGTTTTGCGCGCGGGTGGTGGAACGGCAGCAACGCAGATATCGCCCGCATCAAGCAAGAAACCAGCGCGACACACCGCTGCTATCCACTGGAACAACCGGGCGGAACGGGCAAGTGTATGGTCAGCGGCACGCAGGCAGACCGGATCGCTATCTTCGCAAAAGCCTACTAATCTCAAGCAGAAGGACGGATCGTGCCGGGAGCAGCTAAAATTCGCAGCTTCGGGTTAAACGTTAAAGTTAACCGGGGAACGGCGTAAAACAGTGACGGCTTAACGGTTTCCGGGTTCGTAAAGCTGGCGAAATGACTCATGAATTGATGAATCTTTGGGGTTAGAAAACAACAGGCTGAAAACTTTCGCATAATCTAACATATAATAGTTTATTGAATATAATCCCCTTGTTGAGGTTGAAGAGTCTTTTTCTGTTTGTTACAATTCGCACAAATAAGAGGTGTTTTCAAATAAAAATACGCTTCTTAACCTTTCGTGTGATGTACAAAACAGGAAAATACCGCGCCGTAACCCGGTGATGCACTACCACCACACGCGAAGCCGGTCGTGTGTGGCGATGACGTTTTTAAGGTGAATAATGGCGGCATACTTAATCGTTGACGTTGACGATTTACTAGATCATTTTCAGCGTCGAAATATCACGGTTGACGTTCAGGAACTGGCGGTGGGGCTGCGCGGTGGCGCGGCGCTGGCGGCAGGCTTGATGAGCGCTGATCGTTTGAAGGCAGTTGCGGTTGCGAACTGGAAACAGCACAAGCCGCGACGAGGCGGCCCTGACACGCAGCAAATTTTCAAATCTGCGGGATATGAGGTATTTGACGTACCGCGCCGCCCGGCACTGGTTGATGCGTTGATCATGCATTATTTCTCGTTTGACCCGGAACCGGTGAACGAGTTAATTCTGGCAACAACAAATTCCGATCTGGTGCCGCTGGTACGCCGTGTGAAGATGACACGCAGCGCCCGCATCCGTATGTGGGGTTCGGTAGACGTGCTTTCGGGCACCGAATTTGCCGATGAAGTGATATTCCAGCCGCTAGAAACACTGCTTGGCATTCAGCAGACCAAAAATGTGGCGGTATACATTGACTTTGAAAACATCGCGATCAGCCTCAACGAACAGGGTTACACCGTCAACCTTGACCAGTTGATTGACAGCTTCAAGCGACAGGCAAGGATGCATGGACAGCCGGTGAAGTTTGCGGCATATGCGCCGTGGGGGCAGCGAGGTAGTTTGCCGCCGGTGGTGGACAGCAGCGGGCGCGAAGTGGCCGATGAATCGCCAAGCAAGTTGATGATGGCGAACATTGACCCGGTATTCAACCTGCCCGGCAAAAACAGCGCAGATATGCGAATTGCCCGTGATGTGATTACCGATGCCAGCCATTCAGACGGCGCGGATGTATTCGTGGTTGCCAGCGGTGACCGCGATTTCAACGACGCCATTAACGCACTGGTGGCGCGAAACAAGACGGTGATTGTCTGGGCGGTTCGCGGCGCAACCAGCCGCCAACTAGAGAACAATCCCGGCATCATCATCGAATATGTTGAAGATTTCACCGACCTGCAAACACACCAGCAGTTGAGCCTTGCTACGCTGAATGACAATGGCGACGTTGCCAATTTCACACCGTCGCAGTGGTCAAGCGTGATCATTCAATTTGATCGGGTCGCCCAACTGCAGAACACAGAGGTTGTTACCCGCAGCCGTTTGATCGAACAGCTCATCGCGATCAACGCTGTGATTTCTACAGCGCGCGGAGAGGACTTGATTTCGCAGGCGCTGTCTATGGGTCTGTTGTATGAACTGTCAGATGGGACAGGTTTGAGACTTGACGGCAGCCACCCGGTGGTGGAGAAAACGCGTTTGATCCGTGACCGCGTGGTGGTACGGGTGATGAACACACTGACCGTGCGCGATTGGGAATACGTGAACTACGGTTTTCTGCTCAAAGGGTTGGCGATGGATCGCGATCTTGACCGCCCGGGCTTGAATTACAGCGACCAGTGGCGCTCGGACTGGATAGATTGTCTGGTGCGCG
>CAZBPB010000374.1:3739-4218 GCA_964493565.1 uncultured Pleurocapsa sp.
AGCATGTGCTGCTGCGCGAACTGGTGCCCCACCGCCACAACCCGGATGATCTGGTACCGGTGATTAAGCTGCGTCCCGATTATGTGCTGCCAGATCAGCCGGCATTTGCCTTAGAGCCAGTGGTTGAAAACTGGCAAGGCATTGCTTTGAATGAACTGGAAAGGATGGAGCCTGAGACCGCCGATATGGTGGCGCGGGTGATTGTGAGCGTGGAGCAGTTCACCAGTTTCAGGGGATACGCATGGTGCCCGCTTGGCAGCTTACACCGACGACTGCGCGCGTTTGACCGGGGGATGAGCTTTCAACGCAGCGTGGAATATCTGGTTGAGAACGGCGCGGCTGATGTCAAAGAATATGCCAACCCGCAAAGCGATTTCCAGACCAAAGGCATCTCGCTAATCGCCAATTCTGAGATCTGCCGCAAGATTCTGGGCGAACGCAGCGCGTTTGTGCGGGCATTGCTGACGCTGTATGAGCGC
>CAZBPB010000375.1:0-268 GCA_964493565.1 uncultured Pleurocapsa sp.
GGGGAATGAGGGGTGAGGTTATCATCAGGCAATATCCTCGAAAGCCCCCACTCCCGACCCCCACCGCCGTTCTCAAATCACCTCATCTTACGGTATGCTTATCTCTAAATCGGTGAACAGAGGTGAATGAATGCCCTTTACGATTGTCCGTCAGGACATCACCAGGATAAGAGTGGATGCCGTCGTCAATGCCGCCAACACCGATTTACAGATGGGCGGCGGCGTTTGCGGCGCAATTTTCAAGGCCGCCGGGGCGCACCAGCTTCAG
>CAZBPB010000375.1:278-1575 GCA_964493565.1 uncultured Pleurocapsa sp.
TGCCCCCATTCAAACCGGCGAAGCGGTCATTACCCCCGCGTTCAACCTGCCTGCGAAGTACATCATTCATGCGGTAGGCCCAATTTATCACCTTCAGGATGCAGAGCAGAGCGAAGCGCTGCTGCGCGCCGCCTATACCAACGCGCTTCACCTCGCCGCCGAGTGTAACTGCGAAAGTATCGCTTTTCCGCTCATCTCCAGCGGTATTTATGGCTATCCCAAAGATGGCGCGCTGCGAGTCGCATCTTCCGTCATTCAGGCTTTCCTTGCCGATCACGAGATGATGATATACCTCGCCGTATTTGACAAGGTGGCGTACATCGTCAGCGAGCGCCTGTTTGGTGAAGTTGCCAGCTATATAGATGAACATTATGTGCGGGAACATCGAATTATAAAGCGTGATCTGCTTGATTCTGAGCGTGAAGCCCTCGATAAAATTGCGCTTCGCCGCCCCGCTGCCATCAAATCCGAAACGCCGCCAATCACCCATGAAGCCCCATCGCTTGGCATTGACGATTTAGTCAGCAATCTTGATAAATCCTTCTCAACCATGCTGCTGCATTTGATTGACGCAAAAGGTAAGACCGATACCGAAGTCTATAAACGCGCCAATATTGACCGCCGCTTGTTCTCTAAAATCCGCTCCGATAAAAGCTACACCCCTAGCAAAAATACCGCGCTTGCCCTCGCCATATCCTTGGAATTAACCCTCAGTGAAACCAACGATCTGCTCCGGCGCGCAGGCTATGCCCTCTCGCACAGCCGGAAATTCGATGTCATCGTCGAATATTTCATCACCCACGGCAAATACAACATCTTCGAAATTAATGAAATCCTGTTTGAATACCATCAACCGCTGCTCGGCGCCTAAACACCCGTTATACCCACCCCTCGCCTTGCGCCCACCCCTATCATCCCCCTGTAGGGGCGCAGCGTGCTGCGCCCGCGCTTGAACACCCCCCAAAAAATTTGTCGCTTTTCAAGCGACCTCTCGCCCCATCAAAAACACTATCCTAAGTGCATAGTGAATTTGAGGAGGCCTTACAATGAAGAAAAATTTGACTGAACTCGTCTTTATCCTCGACAAAAGCGGCTCAATGGGCGGCCTCGTCTCTGATACCATTGGCGGCTTCAACGCCATGCTTGAAAAACAGCAGGCCGTTGAAGGCGAGTGCCATCTCACCACCGTGCTGTTTGACGACAACTATGAGCTGCTGCATGACCGCTTTGATATTCGCGGCGTTCGCCCGATCACCACCAATGAATATTATGTTGGCGGCTCAACCGCGCTGCTGGA
>CAZBPB010000375.1:1585-4199 GCA_964493565.1 uncultured Pleurocapsa sp.
CATGACCATTGAGAAAATCGGCAATGTTCAGAAGCACACCGCCGAAGAATACCGCGCTGAAAAGGTGATCTTCATCATCATCACCGATGGTCTGGAAAACGCCAGCCGATCCTATTCTTCCGACATGATCAAATCGCTCATCGAACGCCAAAAGATAAAATACGGTTGGGAATTTATCTTCCTCGGCGCAAATATTGACTCCGTGCGTACTGCCCGCAGCATCGGCATCCAACGAGATCGCACCGCAGATTACGTCCCCGATCAGCAAGGCACGCGGCTCAAATATGCTTCCGTGAATAACGCCGTTTCCGAGTTCCGTGAAAAGACATCCATCTCTGACGAACATCTTGATGTCCTGCGCGAAGATGTGAAGAAACGGGGAAACCGTAAATGATCGGCGCAGTAATCGGTGATATCGTCGGCTCTGTTTATGAGTGGCGTAACATTAAAACCAAAGACTTCGCGTTCTTCAATGACGACTGCTTCTTCACCGATGATACCGTCATGACCATCGCCGTCTCAGAGGCGCTCAAGAAAGGGGGCGCCCCTGATGATTTCGTGGATGCGCTGAAGAAATGGGGACGCCTCTACCCCGATGCCGGCTACGGCGGCCATTTTCATCAGTGGATCTTCTCTGATGACCGCAGCCCTTACAACAGTTGGGGCAACGGTTCAGCCATGAGAGTAGCCGCCTGCGGGTGGGCGGTTCCACTTCAGCAGTTTATCCGTGAGGGGTTCGGTGAAGTGCGCGACTGCGCCCGGCGTTCTGCCGAAGTGACCCACAATCATCCTGAAGGGATCAAAGGCGCGCAGGCCGTTGCCCTCGCCATCTTCTTCATGCGTCACGGCGCAGCCCGTCAGGATATTGAGACCTATAAAGGCTATCTCAAGCGCGATCTTTCCGAATGGTTTGGCTATGATCTCAATCGTGCGCTTGACGACATCCGCCCGACCTATCGTTTCGATGTGAGCTGTCAGGGGTCTGTGCCAGAAGCCATCATCGCCTTTCTCGAAAGCACCGGCTTTGAAGATGCCATCCGTAACGCCGTCTCGCTTGGGGGCGACAGCGATACCATCGCCGCCATCACCGGCAGTATCGCTGAAGCCGCTTACGGCGTGCCAGATCACATCCGCAGTCGGGCGCTCACATTCTTAGATGATCGCCTGCAATCGGCGCTGTTGTAATATTCGTAGGGGCGCAGCATGCTGCGCCCTTATTCGCCGCCCTCATACCCGCACATCAGCACCCGATCAATTTTGGGGATTTGTTGGATACGTTGAGATTACGGGTAGAAAACTAGCTTGAGCTTCCGGATCGTTCTTCTAATTTCTGCTTAAATTTTTCGATAGTCATCGCATTTTCAGCGATCTCGTCAAGCGCGCGCCCGTTCATCTCGTCAAGCGCCGCTTGATGATCATAATAATAAGCGATGGCCGAATGTACTTCGGCTGCTGTCAGCGCATACTGTGCCATGACTTCTTCAATGCTGTAATCGCCCTGCACATACATCCGGGCGACCATTTCCGCCTTGAGGTAATCTTTTCCTTCAATTCGCGCTTCGCCGTCTCGTAATACGATATGGTTTACTATCATCGTATTCATTCCTTCATGTGATATCAAAAAACTCGTTCTGAATATCGCTCAAATCGCCAACGCCGTTCTCAATCAATTGTGCATACAGATAGCAGGCGTTAACGATTGTGCCAACAGCAGCGCGATAACGATCTGCACAGAAGAATATGCCGCTGTGGCTTTTCCCTTGAACGAGCCAATCGAAATGTCGGTTCCTAAAACCAACATCCTTTGTGATCAGCGCAAGCCTATTTTGAGAAGCATATTCCAAATGGGTCTCATCATCGGCTTCTCGTAAGCCTGCGTCTTCACAGCGAACAACCTCTATTCCACGAGAGCGAAGCTGTACAGCTACTTGCCGGTCAATATGAGTGTCTGTATAAAACTTTAATTTTGACATTGTAGCATGTTTCTAGGATCACCTTTACGATATGCTCAACCTCCGCCGCCCGCATACCCGCACACCAGCACTTCGCTCACTTTGCCCCGCGCCCCCGCTTTGGAATTGATCGCGCGGGAGGCGTACACCGTGTAAATGGTGAAATCGGCGTAAAGCTGGCGAATGAACGGCGTGTCTGAATTGGAGAGCATGGCGTACACCCCGCGCCGCGTCAGTTCAGCGAACACGTCGCGCAGATTAATTTGATCCTGCTGGCTGAAGCCGTAGCGGCTGTAGGCGGTGAAGTTGGCGGTGGCCGAAACCGGATCATACGGCGGATCGAAATACACGAAATCGCCCGCCTGTGCAGTCTCCAGCACCGTTGAAAAATGGCGTTGTTCAATTTGCGCGCGTTCCAACACGACAGAGGCCGCCCGTAAATTCGGCTCATCGCAAATATTCGGATTCTTATAGCGCCCGAACGGCACGTTAAATTGGCCGGATTTATTCTCGCGGTACAGCCCGTTATAGCAGGTCTTGTTCAAGTACAGCACCCGCGCCGCGCGTTCCGGCAGCGTCAGATTCTTCGGGTCAAGCGCCCGAATTTTATAGTAATGATCGCGCTCATATTCATGCTCATGCAGCAGCGCGATCACCTCATC
>CAZBPB010000376.1:0-4191 GCA_964493565.1 uncultured Pleurocapsa sp.
CGATGTTTTTGAAGATGATGTTTCCGATATTATTGAAGAGTTGCAAAAGCAGGACGATCCCAATCGAGATGTGCCGCTTCACGTGATGGAGAACGCGACCGGAATGGTGGTAATTAACCTCAAGCGCGAAGGCTTTGACAACTATGGCCTGGTAAGGCCGCTGATTGATTGGTTATTCGCCCACCGGATAGGGCTGCTTCAGGTTGATTTAGATGGTTTTTACGATCGTGAGCGGCGCATTATTGCCTTGTTGTAGCTCATCTTTATGCTCGTAACGCCACAATAATCTCATTCAGTACGATCACGGGCCGTAACGATGGCAAATAGAAATTGCCGACGTTCGTGAGGATATCTGCTGCGCCTGCGCCCACAACAACTACATCCCATATGCGTTCAGTCATTATTATTCACCTAATTTATGCCAGACCAGCGCCGCGCTTCCTAGCGCACTTGAGCTGGCACTGGCAGCCGCGACAGATAAATCCTGATATAAGTCCGACAGCACTCGCTCGTGCAATACGCGCATGGCTTCGGGGACGATTAAGTCAAAACACGCCAAACCGATTCCTCCACCAATCACGAATAGGGAAGGGTTCAGAATTGCCGCGCACATTGCCATCACTTCACCTAGCGCTTGAGCAGCGTCTGCCATAATACGAAGCGCAGTTTTGTCGTTGTTATTCGCAAGCTGAATAATATCCTGCGTAGTCGGTGGCAGATTATTTACCGTTAGCCCGTATTCGGCTGCGCCGGTCAGTAAGCCATTGCCAGAGAGATATTGTTCGGCACAACCATTCACCCCGCAGCGGCACGGGCGACCATTTGCGCGCACAGCAATATGCCCGATCTCCATTGCACTTCCGCCCGAGCCTGTGATTACATGACCGTTACATATCGCGCCACCACCCAACCCTGTACCCGGCGCAATAAACACGAAATCTGCAACGCCCTTCGCAGAACCGTAGATCATCTCGCCTAATGCCAGCGCGGTCACATCGTTTTGCAATACGATTGGCAGCGTTGGGTCAAACAACAGCGGTAGAAGCTGATCGCGGACGGGAAAATTCTTCCAGCCGAGATTAACCGCGTTTAGCGCCACTCCGTCTAACGCGTTGACCGGACCCGGACAGGATATCCCGATGCCAACTACAGGTTGAGGAGCGGCTTTCCACAGGGAATTGATCACATCAGCAATACGTTGATGAATAACCTGATGATGCTCATCTGCAAATGTGGGTAAGGTTTCTGCCCTAAAAATCAGTCCGTTATCGTCAACGAGCGCGCCAGCGATTTTGGTGCCGCCAACATCAATGCCGATCGCTATCCCACGATTCAAGATGACTGACTCCAATTCAGCTCCGGATGTTCATTTCATAATGACTCAAAATGCCTGCTGTATAAGCATATCCTGATGCAGCAGGCATTTTTAGATTAGTCATCATCTATTTGAATGCGGCTATAGTCTGCCTCGCTATACAACCGTTGTCGCGAAAAGAAACGCTTTCGCAGGCGAGACATGATGGCTGCGGGATCACAAGGAATGCCGTCAGCAGTTGCTAAGACACCCTGTCCCGCGAAGTATTCACACACACGCTCGACATCACGCTCAAGGATGGCGATTGCGCGGCTGTTGTTTTGGAGTGAAACCACCTGAGGGAAGTCAATCAGTGTGATTCGTCTCTCCCAATATAAAATGTTAAAAGCTGAAAGGTCACCGTGAATCACCCCGTGCTGCAGCATAATTTCAATGTTGTGAACCACCTGCGCGAAAAGGTCGTCGCGTTCACTGCTTTCTAAGGTTACGCTGTTCAGCGGAGGCGCAGCCATGTATTCATCGCCCACATAGTCCATGCCTATTACGTTGAGCGAGGAACCATAGGGCTTCGGAACGGACGCGCCGGCATCATAGAGTTTTTGCAAAGTTGTCAGTTCATGCATTAGCCATGAAGTATGAGCAACCTGATCGCCAAACCCTGTTTTTTTACTGAGCGCGCGCATTACGCGGTGTTCGGATTCCTTAATCTCCTTACCAGTTTCGCCAAGGATAGAGCGACCTTCGCGGTACATGGCATCATTGCGAAGGTTTCGGAACATGCGCGGACGATATACTTTTGCCGCTATGAAGCGAACGCCTACCGCTGGATGCCCCTCGCAGCGATAGACATTGGCTTCTTTCCCACCTTTCAGCCGTGCCAATACGTCAATGATCAAGGCTTGCTCAAATAATGGGCGTAGTGATTCCATCAGCCAGCCTTCTTCAAAACGCCCCGGTTGGTAGGTGGTTTCTATACCCAGTTCGACAGGCGAATCGTCTACTACTGCCTCAACGATGTCTTTGTATGACATCTTGGGTTGGTGGCGTGGTTTAGGTTTACGGGCGCGCCGCTGATGGCGGTCATCACTCTTTGAACGAAATTGCGCTTCGTAGTGTTCGTATGGGTCTTCAAACGAGTCGTAAGACACGATGTTTTATCCTCAATTCAGACAAGCAAAATAATTAGCATCCAGCGCCATGCCGGATTACGGATTGCCGATAGGCTTGTCTTTGAGGATGTGGGGAAATTACGTAGGGGTTAGCCCAGCGTCACCAAAGGCAAGCGCGCCGCAACAACACGGGTTGAGAATCCTTCTTGCATTTGTCGCGCTCCTTTTCTATGAGATGACTGAACCGCCAAATCCTAGCACAACTCAAAACAGGTTGTCAACGGGTCATGAGCAATCAGTCCATCTCAGTCCACTGACGGCAATATCAAAACCCACCTGTATAATCAGCATGCAACCATCGTTCAGGGAAAATTGTGAAGAACTTAGCTGGATCGTTTACGTTGGTCACCGTTTCTGCTTATCTTGGCTTCATCATCATAGGCATGGGTGCCGGGCTACTGGGCGTCGCCTGGCCTGCGATGCAGGCGTATTATGGACAGCCGATAGATGCAATGGCCGTCATTCTTGGCTTCTCTGCGGCGGGATATCTAATTGCTAGTTTTGGTAGCGGGATCGTGGTAGCACGTCTTGGCTATGGGCGCATGTTTATCGCGGCACTGATCTTGGTCGTATTTGGCTGGTTCGGCTTTGTTTTTTCAACATCCTGGGTTTTGCTGGTCGCTATTTCATTTGTGGGCGCCTTAGGTACGGCATTGCTGGATGCTGGCTTGAATGCCTATATGGCGGCGCATCACAGCGCACGCGATATGAACTGGCTTCATGCCAGCTTCGGCATTGGGATTACAATTTCTCCCTTAATTATGACGATGGCAGTAACCGGAGCGGGCTGGCAGTACGGGTATCTGGTGGTAGCAATCGCTGCATTGATGCTCCTCGTTTTGTTTGTGTTTAACCGAAAGCAGTGGCTGCCGCCGGTGATCGTTTCATCAACATCTGGCGCGGTTGTGAACAAGCGAGAGGTGCTGATTGACACTTTGCGCTCTCCGTTGATCTGGCTAAGTATTCTGATGTTTCTGATTTATGCTGGCATTGAAGCGCTTCCGGGACAGTGGGGGTATAGTTTGTTCACCGAAGTGCGTGGGATGAATGCGGAAACAGCCGGTTTCTGGGTCAGCTTCTACTGGGCAAGCTTCACAATAGGCCGGCTCTTTTTTGGCGCAATCATGCCCAGGCTTTCACCTATTAGATTGCAGCGCGGATGTATCATAGGGACGCTGTTCGGGGGTGTGTTGTTCTGGTGGAATCCCTCTAATCCAGTGGGCGTCATCGGATTAGTGATACTTGGCTTCGCGCAGGCGCCATTGTTCCCATTGTTTGTGCTGAATACACCTCGCATGTTTGGCGAGGCACGCGCCTCATATGCGATTGGCTTCCAGTTAGCCGGTGCAAGCGTTGGTATTGGGCTTTTACCTAGTATCGTTGGACTACTGGCAGCAACGCGCACACTGGTCGTTATGCCACCGTTTCTTGTTCTCATGCTGATTTTGCTAATCGTCATCAGCGAACTATTACTGTACTTTACTTCTGACAAGATACGACACGTGGCAGTGCAAGGCGCAGCGGACTAATTGAAATAGTGCCTTAGAATTGCCCCAGAGCATGGCTTAGCGCCTCAATAATCCTATTTGCCTCCATCCCGGTTATGTGTCGGGATAGTGGCAGATTGATTATGTCGGCGCCCCACACGTCAGCATTAGGCGTGGGGGGCTGACGTATGGATGGCAACAGTGCCGAAGCCATGACTTG
>CAZBPB010000377.1:0-3515 GCA_964493565.1 uncultured Pleurocapsa sp.
CACGACATCGGCGAGCGCAATCGAGACGGAAAAGCCCGAAGCTTCCACCTTCATATCGCTGGGGGCGTCGGAACCCATCAGCACCTGATCGCCCACGGTCATCCGCACGTGCATGATGCGATCTTTCATGTCTGGCCCGCATTGGTCGGCCATCGGCGATTCGCCGTGCGTCATCATCATTTCAATTTTGCCGCGCAGCACATAGCCCACCTGATCATTCAAATGACTGTGCGCCCCCACCACAGATGTCCGTTCCAGAAAAAACTCACACAGCATGGCTTCGTCAGTTGTGCCCATCGTTCTGCGGTGAACGCCGGGACGCATCTCCACCTGCTCTGCCTCTCTTGAGGTCACAAAGTATCCGTCCGCCATCGCTTACGACCTTGCTACTATCTGCCGCGAATATCGTGGCGCTATTATCCAAATCACTGCGCCTTTTCACAAACACCAATGCAGACCATCCCCTAATTAGTCGCCTTGCAGAAAGAAATAATCCCCTCATCGTCGCTTGATGAAGGGATTATGCAATTGATTATGATGATCCAATCAGCCAAATTGTTTTAGAATTTCCTTCGCTACCTTTCCCGGTCGGGCTGATAAACCATATGAACCACGCCTGTTGGAAATGGTGTCGCGCTGATCAATTTAAGCGGAGTCCGGGTCTTTTCCCTGAACAGCCGCGCGCCGCTGCCCAGCGCTACCGGATAAACCATCAGTGAATACTCATCAATTAAGTCATGCTTGATCAAGGTCTGAATAAGTGTGCCGCTGCCAGTCACCACAATATTCTTGCCGGGCTGCTGTTTCAAATTCTGTATCGCCGCTACAACGTTTTCAGATATCAGGCTGGAATTGTTCCAGTCTGCTGATCTCAAGGTCGTTGAAACCACATACTTGTGAAAGCCATTCATCGCATCTGCCATGCCGCCCGTCTGCTGACCAAACGTCTCCTCATAGCTAGCGTAAGTTTTTCGTCCCAGCAGCAAGGCATCCGAGTTCATCATACTCTCGCCAAGCACCTGTCCCACTTCGGGGCTAAAATATGGCATGGTCCAACCCGCGTACTCAAAATTGTCCCCCTGACCGGGGCCTTCCATCACCCCGTCAAGGGTCACAAACAAACCAACCACCAGTTTACGCATTTTTAAGCATCCTTTTCGCATAATGAACACTTGCATAATACGCCTGTCCGTAAGGGTAGTCTTGAACAAAAACGACATCCCCTACCCGGTGTGAAGATGTCGTTTTCTAGCGTGAGGTACGCGTCGTTTACAGCGTGCTGGTTGTTTGTTTCAGTAAATCGCCGAGCATAACGTAATCGGCCTGCTGCCCTTCAGTAATTTTGATCGTTTTACGATCGCCATTTGTAGACGACTCAAACACGTCTGAAGGCGGGTTGATCTCCTGTGCATTGAAAATCGTAAAACTAACCCACCCTTTCGCTGTGCCCATCACCGCCACATATTTCCCGTCTTTTAGAAAATGCGGTTTGCCGTATTGAATACGTTCCTCAACGCCTTCGACTGCTTGATTCACCATATTTCGCAGTTGGCTGGCAATCTCAGACTGCCATTTTTGATTGATTTTTTCGATATATTCGCTGACTTGTTGATCCATCGTCCGTACTCCTTTTGTGATCAAAAACTGGATACGCTTATGGCGGGTACTGCTGCGCGGCATCCGGTGAATTCAGAAATGAGTTAATCACCATCATCAGCAAATCAGGGCCATTGACTGGCGCAAAACTGCCTATTTACGGGTTTTCTGTGATTTCGCGCTTAGAGAAACAATCTCATAATAGGTCATCAAAAGGGGAGCGTCTTGAACAAAAACGACAGAGGTTCGCGCTGCTCGCTGGAGAGTATCTGGGCGGGAGTTTGCGCGGTAAATTGCCTGAGCGAACGGGTTAAATGAGGCTGATCGGCATAATTTGCCTGTTCAACCACGTCCAGAATTGGCACCTTCTGTTTCAACAATGCAAGCGCGTGTCTAGCGCGGCAAATCTGGTTGATGGTGCCATAGGTCATGCCTGTCGCACTCAAAAATCGGCGTTGAACGGTTCGCAGAGATAAAGTCTGGATCGGCGTGCCGGAAAGCACCGCTTCAACTACCGGATCATGGATCAGCAGCCCTTCGCGCACTAACCAGCCCACAAAAGTGTCGGCGTTCTCATAATCCGGAATCTCCCATGCAGACCCATCCAACCAGAAGGATTGGCTTCCCGCATCCGGTAAGGTGATATCATTGCGATCCTTCACCTTGATCGGTGGCATCAGTGGCATAATTACGCTGGGCTTGAAGTGAATACCAAAAAATTCTGCGTCGGCCGGGGAAAATGCAGGCGTCGCGCGGGTTTCCGGGCCGCGCACAGTCACCATCTTTTTCCCGCCAAGTTGGGTAACCACGATGCTCCAATGTGGCTCGGCCATTGAAGTAAAAGCGCCGCCATTTTCGCTGTTGCTGTGCCAGATTCGCTGTACAAATAACGAATCTGATAATCTTTCGTCACAGGTCAAATCCATACGCCGGCCTCAGCTCATCATCCGTTCAAATAAGGGCAAATTTCAATCCGCCTGTAAACAATACAGCATCCATTATTAAATGCCGGGGTTTGATGACTATGTGAAATGTATAGGACACAGAAGGGTTATTCGTTCCGTTTTTCTACGCCTTTCACATCATATTCGTCCTATACTTCTACTTAAACGTTCTAGAAAAATTTCGCCAATACCAGTAGGATTACGGGTAGAACGCCGCTAACTTCACAGGGCGCAAAGGAAGAAAATGCGCAATTTTGCAGAAAAACAGTTCATTTATGAAATCAACACGGCTGTCTGGTTAACAGAGCTTTCGCAGCATTACGGTCAGCCTATCACCCTTGATAATGTTCCAGACGAAGCGCTAGATACTATTGCAAGACCGGGAATAGACTACATCTGGCTGATGGGCATCTGGCAGCGCAGCGAATACGGCATTCAGATTGCCCTGAAGTGGAAACATGAATACCAGCCCGCCCTGCCCGATTTAACCGACGACGATATTATCGGTTCGGCCTATGCCATCGGCGATTACCGGGTTGCCGATGCCTTCGGCGGGCGTGAGGCGCTTGCCAACTTTCGCCGCCGGTTACGCCAGCGCGGCCCAAAATTAATCCTCGATTTTGTGCCTAATCACGTCGCAGCCGATCATCCATGGTTGGATACCCATCCTGAATACTTCGTGCAGGGCAAGGCTGAAGACGCGCTGAACCGTCCGAACGACTTTTTCTCTTACCAGCACGCTGATGGAAGCGTTCAGGTATTCGCTCATGGGCGCGATCCGTATTTTCCCGGTTGGAGCGACACCGCCCAACTCAACATCTTTAATCCGGCGCTGCGTAAGGCAGTGCGTGAACTGCTTTTAGATATTGCCAGCCAGTGCGATGGCCTGCGCTGCGACATGGCAATGCTGCTGCTCAAGGAAATCTTCTCGCATACATGGAAAGGCTATGTGCCAGCCGCGCCCGCAAAAGAATA
>CAZBPB010000377.1:3525-4188 GCA_964493565.1 uncultured Pleurocapsa sp.
AGAGCCGTCCGGCGGGCGCATCCGGATTTCCTGTTCATGGCCGAAGTCTACTGGCACAAAGAATACGAACTGCTGGTGCAAGGTTTTGACTATTGCTATGACAAAGTATTTTATGACCGGGTTGTAGCGGGGAATGTGCAGCAGCTTCGCCAGCATTTAGTCGCCGAACTGGCGTACCAGCAGCGCTTAGTTCGTTTCCTTGAAAATCACGATGAGCCGCGTGCCTACAGTTCCTTAGGGGCGCTTCGCAGCTACCCGGCAGCCACACTGTTATGCACCCTTCCCGGCGGCACGCTGCTGCATGACGGGCAGTTCACTGGCAGACGCGTAAAACTGCCGGTGCAGATTAAACGCGCCCCGGTTGAGCGCGCGTTCCCGAAGTTAGAGGCATTTTACGAACAGCTTTTGCGTGAAATTGAGCATCCGATTTATCACGATGGATCGTTTTATCTGTTTCAGGTGAACCCTGCGGCAAAAACCAACCAGAGCCACCAGCACCTGCTGGCTTATGGCTGGTACAACGAAGCTGAATTTGATTACCGGCTGATCATCGTCAACCTGACTGACCAGCGCGCGCAGGGTCGCATTGATATGTCTGCGTGGGCGTGGTTGGAAGGACGGCGCTGGCGGCTGTTCAACGTGCTGGACAATGAGGAATTTTCT
>CAZBPB010000378.1:0-4159 GCA_964493565.1 uncultured Pleurocapsa sp.
CGCGTATACCGAAGCTATAAAGACGGCACAGCGCGGATCAACGGCTTTCTTGAAGATTACGCCTGCCTAGCCGAAGCCTTTCTGGAGCTGTACCAGACCACATTTGATCCTCACTGGTACGTGCTAGCACAAACGCTGGCGGACAACGCGCTCAAACATTTCCGCGCGCCGGATGGAGGCTTTTTTGATACGCCAGATGACGGCGAAACGCTGATCGCCCGCCCACGAAGTTTGCAGGATAACGCCACCCCATCAGGCAGTTCGGTAATTGCAAAAGTGCTGGCGAAACTAGCTGCTTATACGGGTGATTCTGACTATGAGCAGGCAGCGCGAGCAACGCTGGCGCCGCTGGATGCAGCGATGCAACAGGTACCGCAGGCTTTCGGCGAGGCGCTAACGGCTGCCGATATGCTGGCGCGGGGACTGCGAGAGATAGCAGTAGTGGGGGACGCACAGGATGAGCGTACCGAAGTTCTGCTGACTGAAATATTTGCCTATTACCGCCCTGATGCGGTGGTCGCATTTTCGCCAACTGATGTGGATGGTGAGCACACTATTCCACTTCTGAGCTATCGCATGATGCAGGACGACGAACCAACGGTGTATGTATGCCGCCAATTTGCGTGCCAACTGCCGGTAACTACGCCGGACGCGCTGCAAAGTTTGCTGGATTAGCCGCCGACGATGCTAGCGCAAACCCCGCAAGAGTCGTTTAAGCTGGTGCTGATCACGGTGGTAGGGCAAGCCTTCACTGCCGCAGGATATATACTTGAGGACAGCCCAACCCATCAAGCGGCAGGGCTGTTTCGCTTCAAGAAAGGTTTTGACGACGGGTTGTTTGGCTATATCGAGTTTCAAGTGCTGGCATATCAGGATACCGAGTGGAGTTCGGGTATGCCTTCGCGCTTTCGGGTGACGCTGACGCGCACTGACCAGCCGAACCCCGCCGCGCGGAGCCAACACCCGAAGTTCGCGCGGCGCGATCTTGCGGTACTGGTGGTTAACGATTTCGGCGTGACGATTGTAGCAACCGCGCCGTACTGGTGGTCGTTTGATAATGTGGACAGCTTAGGCAAGGCGCTGGCGGAGGCCGGGCATCTGGCAGTTGGCTTTGGGATGCCGTGGCTAGATAGTACGTTGACACCGCCGTGATGTAAGGAAGGTTTCTTCTCAGAAGGTGCGCTGCCGCAGGCGAACCGGGCACGATGCGCGTGAAGAAACCGCAGTCATGATTCTGGGCTGGGTTGATGATCGATTTGCGGGAAGACCAACCGGATCAAACTGCGGGGAATAACGATCAAAAGACAGGCTTCACTGTGCCTAAGGTCATACGATAAACGGGTATGGTATGCCATGCCCGTTGTTTTTATCTACAACAGATCAAGAGCACGATTATTACGACGATTAGCCAACGCAAGTAAGCCTTTGACTTGATAACACCCACTCAAGCCAGCATAATTCCGCCCATGACACTAAAAACACGACACCTTCCCTTACTCGCGCTGACATTTGGCTTACTTATCTTCCCGATCATGCCTGCATACGGGCAGGACACTGCTGAGCCGCCACCGCCAGAGACGCTGCTGCTGGCGGCTGATCGCTACCTGCTGAACGGCTTTTACGAAAGCGCGGTGACAACATTCCGCATGGTGGTAGACGCTGGCGACACGGTTGCCGCTGAGCAGCGCGCCGCCGCCTTATTCGGATTAGGGCAAGCCGCGCTGCGCGAAGGCTTTTTCGCTGATTCGGTCAATGCGCTGACGATATTTCTCGATCAATATCCGAATGATCCCCGTGCCGGGCAAGCCCGATTCTTACGTGGTGATGCCTATATGGGGATGTCTATGTGGGAGCAGGCGATAGCCGATTTTCGCGGCTACATGGATGCTCGCCCCGGTATGCTGGACAGCTACGCGCTGGAACGGATTGCTGATGCGCTGATCGCACTGAACCGTCAAGATGAAGCGGTGACGATGTACCAGCGCGCCGCCGATGCCGGACGCAGTATTGTGCCACAACTTGCCTTGCGCGAACGGGTGGCGCAGGTGTATATCGCCAGCCAGCGTTATGACGACGCGCTTTCGCAATATGATGCGATTTTGAGCGTGGCACAGAACGCGCCATACCGCGCTTATATTGATTTCACCGCCGCGCAAACGCTACTGATGGCGGAGGACTTTGAAAAAGGTTATGCGCGGCTGACACAGATCGCTGGAACCTATCCTGACCGCCCTGAAGCGTATCAGGCGATGCAGATTCTGGGCGAAAACGGCGTGCCGCTGGATAACCTGCTGCGCGGACGCATTGCCTTTAATTACGGGGATTACGCGCTGGCGGTTGAGGCACTGAATGCTTATTCCACCGAGCGACCGGTGATAACAGTTCCGGCAGAGGTGCATTTGCTGCTTGGTCGCGCCTATCGTGAAATCGGGAACACTGCCGCCGCATTGACGGCTTTTCAGACTATTGTTGATCAATACCCGACAGACACATTGTTCGGGCAGGCGCTTTTAGAACAGGGGCGCACGCGGTTTATTGCCGAGGACATTTCAGGGGCGATTGAGCATTATCTAGCGGTTGCAACCAACTTTAATTATCTGGATGAGGCGCCAGAGGCTTTATACCGCGCAGGCTACCTGTATGCTACCAACAGCCAATCGGCAGAAGCGCGCTCGATCTTTGAGCGGTTGGCGGATAGCTATCCTGAAAGCACGCAGGCGATTGACGGGCTGTTTCTGGCGGCTACTGAAGCGATGAACAACGGGGACAGCACCGCTGCCGAACGTTACTATGCTGAACTGGGGGTAAAAACCACCGGTGAACAGCAGGCGCAGGCACTCTTACAACTTGGCCGGCTGGCGCAAGCGCGGGGTGACGGGCAGATGGCCGCCACCGCCTTGCAACAGGCGGCTTCTGCCGCGCCGGACAGCTATTTTGCTGCCCGCGCCCGTGACATTATTGAAGGCACAGCCCCATTTGCACAGCCTGGCAACGTGCAGTTTTTCTTCGATGACGCGGCGCTGATTGCCGACGCTGAAAACTGGCTGCGCTCGACGTTTGGCATCACACAGGAAGGCCCGCTCTGGGCACTTTCACCCACCATTGAGCAAGACCCGCGGCTGGTGCGCGGGCGTGAACTATGGGCAGTGGCGGCGTATGATGAAGCGCGCGCGGAATTTGATGACCTGCTTACTAGTTTCGAGAATGATCCGCTGGCTTCATTCCAGCTTGCGATCTATTTGCGGGGGCTGGCTGCGTATCAAGATTCGATTGTGGCGGCGGCGAACGTGATCAATGCCTCTGGTGTGGGTACGGTGAATGCACCGCCGTACATCGCCCGGATGCGCTACCCGGTGTATTACCTTGATGTGGTACAGGATATCACCACGCGGTACGGAGTTGATCCGCTGCTGATGTATTCGCTGATTCGCCACGAAAGCCTGTTTGATGCGTATGCGACAGCGGCGGCAGGCGAGCGCGGGCTGACGCAGGTGATCCCCAGCACAGCAGAATATATTGCGAGCGAATTGGGCATCCCCAACTTCCAACATTCGATGCTTTCGCGCCCATATTTAAGCGTTGAGTTCGGCGTGTTCTATCTGGATGAACAGCTTGACCTGTTCGGGGGGAACGTGACGGCTGCGCTCTCTGCTTATAACGCCGGGCCGGGACGGGCGCTGGAGTGGCAGTCAATTGCCGGGGACGATCATGATTCGTTCCTGACCACGATCAGCATCAGCAGCACGCGGCTGTACGTGCAGCGGATTTACACGTTCTATAACATTTACAGGACGCTGTACGGGGTGTGAGATGGGAGATTGGGGACTAATTCGCGCTCATAGAACGCTGTTACCCCTACCCTTCACACATTCCCCGCGAAACTGCATCTTCTAAATACATTCATCACAAAAAATGAGGATTCAGATATGCCAGAGAACACCTCGCAGACATCGCCGACCGCCAGCCGACCAACGATGCAGGATTACGGCATTAGCAGCGATGAAAAAGGCTTGATGGACTGGACGTGGGCAGATGAGCAGTTGAAGAATGCGCGCAACTACTGGGTCAGCAGCACATCAGCAGAAGGAACACCCGACGCAGCGCCGATCTGGGCGGTATGGCTGGAGGGAGTACTTTATTTCGGAATCGGGGCGCGATC
>CAZBPB010000379.1:0-1706 GCA_964493565.1 uncultured Pleurocapsa sp.
GAACGGCAATCTGCATCACCCCGTGTACCACCGCCGCGTGGGTGCTGCCCATCCGCCGTGATGAAACATCAATCGGGTGCGCGGCAGCACGTGCTCCAGCGGCACATAGTTCAGCAAGCGCGCGCCCTTAGGCAGCGCCGCCAGCAGCTTTTGCTTGTCGTCCGGCGGTATCGGATTCCAGCCCACCGCGATCACCGGCAGCAGCCCGACCCGTATCGCCGCCTGCGCTGCCCACGCATAAAAGCCGTAATCGCCCGTGAACGTAGTCCCTAGGGTGATGAAGGCCAATGGCATTTCTTGCGGGATCGCGGCTAACCAGTCCGGCGCGAGTGTCGTTGGCGCGTCAGGTTTGCCGCCCACAAATACCGTTTGATCCAGCAGGTTGCCAGTATCTGCCTGATACCAGCTTTCGCTAAAGTAACTGATGTGCAAATGTGGGCTAAGCACCGAAGGCGTTGCCCCGCCGGCAAAGTTTTCACCGTGCAGGCCAAACTGCCCTAGCAAACGCTGTAAGCGATTTTGAGAGTCATCCGCTAGAATTTTCTGAACAGGGAACAACGAATCTTCGTCTAATTCGCGCTGAGCAATCCACCCGCACACAATTAGCGGCACATCAAGCGCCTCGGCGGCAAGCGCGGCAGCCGTCAAAAATGGGTCGGTCAGGATCGCACCCGGCTTACCTATTTTCTCCGCTAGATCGATCAACTCTTGCGCGGCGGCAGCCACCAGATCCACCGTCATCCATGTATCCAGCGCCCTGCGGTAGCGCAGCATCACCGCTTCTTGAGGAGGTAGGTTGGTCAGGTCGGGTGCGGGCGGCGGCGGCCACAGCCAGCCGGTTTGCGTGATCGGCGTGAACGGCAGCCCTCTGGCCTGTACCGCGCCTGCAATTTGCCCGCCGCTAATCCACATCACCTGATGACCGCGTGCTTGCAGCGCCTGCGCAGTTTTGAGGAAACCGCCCCAGTCCGTATGGCTGAACAGCGGCGCAGAGGTACACCAGAGGTTGAGTGACATAACAGCCTATTCTACGGCAAATAAAAAGGGCGCAGCATGCTGCGCCCCGATCACGTTATCCAGTAATTAGCTCTCCGGAGTAGCCTCTTCCGTTGGCTCTTCGGTTGCTTCCTCATCCGCTTCCACGGTTGCATCGGCCTCAAGTGTTGCTTCCGGCGCCTCGTTGGCCTCAACCGTGCTTTCCGCGGTTGCTTCGGCGGTTGGGACGGTAGTCCGCGTGGGCAGCGGCGTTGCAGTTGGCGGCATCGAATCTGCCGAGAAGGTCATCTGCGGCATCAGGCCAAAACTGCTCATGATCACTGCCAGCGATTCATAATACGCGGTGTCGGGATCAACGGCTTCGGGCGTAGCCTCGGCATCCGGCGTTGCTTCGGCGTCGGGTGTGGCGGTCGCAGGCGCATACGCGTTCAGGTCAATATTTTCGCCATCAAAACGCAGGTTGGCGGTATAAAGCAGGTTGTTGTCGCCATTCATCAGCACCGCAAAACCGCTTTGCGGGTCGCCATCAGCAGTGGTGTAGGCATAACCGACGGTATATGTACCCGGTACTTCCTGTGCCACGCTCAAAATGGTGGCGTTGGGACGGCTGGTGAGTACCCAGTTTTCCGCAGCTTCTTCGTTCAGAAGATTGCCCGTCTGTGTTTCCACGCGCAGGCTTTCGCCGTTTGAGCCAGCGATGCTTGCCGGGC
>CAZBPB010000379.1:1716-4127 GCA_964493565.1 uncultured Pleurocapsa sp.
ACTGTCCACTCTGCGGGGTGGCGAATGGCGATGCTGGTTGTCGGGTCGAGATAGATTTCCCAGTTGAACGGCTGCCCCGCAAACTGCTTGAACGGAGTCATCGAACTGTTCACGTTTTCCAGCACCGTGATCAGAAAGTTGGTCGCGTTGCCCGGCGCAAGCACGCGGGTCACGTAAATCCACTCCCCATCGGTGCTGGCGATCTGGCGGGCGACGTAATCCTGATTCGAGAAGCGCACGGAGAAGTCAATCACCAGCGTATCCCCGTCACGGCGGCGAGTCGTCTCTGACCAGTTCTGAAAGTTCGCCCACGACTGCGCAAGGACGGTTTCAGTGAAATAACTGTCCAGATCATCGGCAGTAACCGGCGTACCCGGGTCTTGCACGAAGGCGTCAATCACGCTCAGCGCCTCGTTATTGACCATGTTGATCTGGGCAATATTCTGCTGGCTGGAAGGTTGTGAAGGCGTATAACCGGTAGGCTGGGCTACGGCAAAGATGCCCGATGGGTGCAGAAACATTTCATCATAAGTAATACCGGCAGTATCTAGCGGTGCTGGGAAGGTAGGATCGATGCGCTGCGTGGGCGGTATGTTCTGAGCGGTCGTGGGGTTGTTGCCATTGATCAGTTGCAGGAATGTACTGCCGATCAAAACGACTGCCATGAACACGCCCAGGATAATGCTTGCGCGCTTGGCATTGTTATTCATAAAACGCGAACTCCAAAAGGGATGTATTGTGATTTCAGACGCAAACTGCCGAATGATAGCGCAAAAGCCGCCCGATGTTAAGCGTGGGGTGTGGGCGACGGGGAAGCGGAACGCGTAGGTAACACAAAATTTACAGGTTTGAGCCGATATTGTCTTTTTGTAGGGTACACTGCCTACCCTTCATAAAAATGACGCTAGCAGAACGTCACTGGCGTCATTTTTTCGGTTGTGAACACATTCGGCGGGCTAGATGCCGCAGTTTCCGTTCAATTGAACCGCGTTGCCATATACCCACACTGCTGTATCAATGTATTCAATCTGGTACCAGGCTGTGCCGTAGATCGTCATCACTGCCGTTGCTGGCGCGGTGCCGCTGGACACGCTGGAGACTACAACCCCCTGCGGCGCATTGTACAGGCTGGTCGGCTGATAGAACTGCACATTGCATTCGCCATATGCAAAATAGCGCAGTGCTCCGCCTTCTGCTGGCAGCGTCGGTTGTGGGCCGGGAACAGTAGGCAGCGATGATGGCCCGCCCGGCGTCGGCGCGGTGGTGTTCAGTCCCGGAATGTACAATACCTGACCGGGATAAATGTTGTTGTTCACGATCCCGTTTGCGCTGGCAATCGTTTCGGCTGGAACACCAAAGCGTTCACCAATCGAGAACAGGGTATCCCCCCACGCGACAGTATAGTAACTGCCGTTGACCGTGCCGGTTGCGTGGGTGCGTGGGCCGCGATCATAGACGCCCGTTGTGCTGCCGCCGGATGAGCCGCCGCAGCGATTCGGGATAGTCAGCACCGTGCCCGGTTCAATCACGTTGGGGTTGGAGCCGATCACGCTGGCATTGATGTAATAAATTTCCTGCCACGTCGTGCAAAACTGCGCCGCAATTTTGCTCAGCGAGTCGCTGGGCTGCACCACATAAGAGACATACGTTTGAGCAAATGCAGGCATCGCCGTCAGCAGCAGCACACCTACCAGAACCAGACTGAGAATCGTAATGCGTTTCATGTCGCTGTCTCCTTATTGCCCGAGCATGTCGAACGTGAGGGCGGCAGGTTCTAGAGCGGTATCTTCGGTAATCGTCAGGGTTCCATTAACAGACGTGTCGGGCGAAAAAGTGCCGACATAAACCACATAGCGCCCCGGTTCTGCCGTAAAATCAATCAGCGGGTTCAGGTTGGTTCCGCCAGCGCTGGTATCAGCGCACAGGAACGCCCCATCCGGCCCTTGCACAACCAGCGTAGCATCGTCGGCGCTTTCAAAGAACAGTCGCAGCGGAACAGCATCGCCCGTCCACTCAAACACATAGCTTGGCATCGCATCAATAAAGCCGGTGCACATGTGGTTGCCCAGATCAATGTTGAACGCAGGGATACTGCTGCCACTCACGATTTCGCCCTGTTGGGTGGTGCCAAAACCAGTCGCAAGCGCGGTGGGCGCTTCGATCCCCGCAGGCAGTTGATCCAACTGCAGGTCGCTCAGCGGAATTGGCCCATCAAAGTAAGTGGTAATAATCGGGCTTTCATAGATCAATCCACTAAAGCTGAAGGTTTCTGGCGTTAGTTCACTACCAGTAATGACCAGAAAGCCGGGTTCAATCGCATTTTCTTCAAAGCTGCCCATGAAGATTGCGTAGCTTCCAGTAGCCGGATTATCAATTTGAACCATCGGGTTCAGAATCAGTGGATTCAAATC
>CAZBPB010000380.1:0-591 GCA_964493565.1 uncultured Pleurocapsa sp.
CCGGGGCAACACTTGAGAATTACTGAAATCCACCAGCGCGATCCTGTCCGGCAGCGTCTTTCTGCACTAGGGTTAACGCCCGGCGCTTGTATTCAAGTACTACAGAAGAACCCCGGCTCTCCGCTGATCATCGCGGTAAAAAATGATTCGCGCCTTGTGGTTGGTTTGGGTACGGCGCATCACATTCTGGTGACATTGGAACAGTAGCGAAATTATGGCGGCGCAAACACTAACTATCGCCCTTGCCGGCAACCCCAACGTAGGCAAAAGTACTTTGTTCAACGCGCTCACCGGCGGTCATCAGCACGTTGGTAATTGGCCCGGAAAGACGGTTGAGAAGAAAGAGGGCTTTTTTCAGCTTGGCGGCATTAACGCTCAGGTTGTAGATTTGCCCGGCACCTACAGTCTGGCAGCATATTCGGTAGAGGAACGCATTGCCCGTGACTATGTGCTTCAGGAACATCCAGATGTTGTCGTCGCTGTCGTAGACGCTTCCAATCTGGAACGCAATCTTTACCTTGTCACCCAGTTTCTGGAAATGAAAACACCGCTCATTCTTGTGCTGAATATGAGCGATATGGCCGTCAGTCG
>CAZBPB010000380.1:601-4092 GCA_964493565.1 uncultured Pleurocapsa sp.
TGGCATCAATATTGACCGCAAACAGCTTTCGATTGCGCTCGGCAGTACCCCGGTTATCGCGACTGTCGGCAGTCGCGGCACAGGCCTTGATTCCCTGAGATCCGCGCTTGAAACCACCATCAGGCAGGGGCAGCGTCCGCCCACAGTGCAGATTGATTATGGCTCTGAGCTTGAGCCTGAACTTGCCGCGTTACAGGCGAAAATCGAATCTGCTGGCACACTTCCCGTACAGGGCAATTCGCGCTGGCTGTCTCTAAAACTTCTGGAAAATGACGTAGAAGTAGTTGATGCACTGCGCGAAAATGGCTTTACCTCGCTGCTTGATACTGCTGACGAAATCATCGCGCGCATCACGGAGCAAGTTGGTGAAGACCCGGAAACGCTGATTACCAGCGCCCGCTATAACTTCGTTGCCAGCACCGTTAGCGGGGCGGTCACTCGCCCGGAAACTTTCATCCGAACCCGCTCAGATCGTGTAGACAGTATCATTACACACAAGTTGTGGGGGCTGCCGATTTTCCTTGCCATGATGTGGTTGGTTTTCCAATTGACCGCGAATGTTAGCGCGCCATATCTGGATTGGATGGACAGCCTTGTCAGTGGGCCAGTGGCACATGCTGTTCAGGCGTTACTGGCGCTGGTTGGCCTTCAGGGAACGTGGGTTGAGTCGTTAGCGATTGACGGTATTGTCACCGGTGTGGGGGGCGTGCTGGTGTTCGTGCCGGTGCTGCTGTTCCTGTATACCGCGATTGCCATACTTGAAGACTCAGGGTACATGGCGCGTGCTGCCTTTGTCATGGATAGGCTGATGCGTTCCATCGGCTTAAATGGCAAGAGCTTCCTGCCCTTATTGATTGGCTTCGGCTGCACTGTTCCCGCTGTGTATGCTACCCGCACTCTCGAAAACGAAAACGACCGTAAGTTAACCGCCTTCATTGCTACCTTCATGAGTTGTGGCGCGCGCCTGCCTGTGTATGCAATTTTCGGGGCGGCTTTCTTTGGCGCTGCGGCAGGTAATCTGGTTTTCGGCTTATACATTCTGGGAATCTTAATCGCGCTGGCGACAGGTGTTGCTGCCCGTAAGACACTTTACCGCAACGCCCCGCCGCAGCCGTTTGTGCTTGAACTGCCACCCTATCGGGTGCCCACCTTGCGCAATATTTCTACCCATGTGTGGGAGCGAACCAGCGGCTTTGTTCGTAAAGCCGCCACCGTCATTCTGAGTTGCTCAATTGCTATCTGGTTCCTTATGGCCATTCCTGCGTATGCCGGGGTGGGCGAATTTAATAATGTGCCGCCTGAAGATAGTTTGTTCGGCGCGATCAGTCAGACGGTTGCTCCCGTGTTTGCGCCTGCTGGTTTCGGCAGCTGGCAGTCCGCAGGTTCGCTCATCACCGGTTTCTTAGCCAAGGAAGTCATTATTGGTTCAATGAGCCAGATTTACGTAGGTACAGATGAGGAAGTTGCGGTAGAAGATGAATTGCCGCTGACGTTTGGTGAAGAAGTCTCAGGGATTTTCACCTCATTTGCACAGGCAACAGTGCTAACGGTTCAGGAATTTATCAATATTGTCCCTCGCACGATAAACGTTATCCCTCTGTTTAATGCCCCTGAAGTCGAACTGCTGCCGGCAGAAGTAGAGGAAGAAGACACTGGCCCACTCTCGCTGGCGCTGTTAAGCAGCTTTACCCCGCTGGCAGCCGTCGCATTCAATGTCTTTGTACTTCTTTATGTACCCTGTATGGCTGCCACAACCGCCATGCGCCATGAGTTTGGTAAACGCATGATGGCACAGCAAATCCTTTACACGCTCTGTATTGCATGGGTGGCCGCAGTGCTTGTCTATCAGGTCGGCAGCCTGCTAGGAATAGGAACGGCGTAATGGCGAGCATACTTACGCAGTTACTTTCTCGATTTGACAACACGACCGAGCCGCTCATCCTCGCGCATATGGCGCGGGATATCGGCGTTGATATTGGCACCCTTCAGGGCATGATTGATTACTGGGTTCGTAAAGGCGAATTGCGCATAGTCAGTGACTGCGGCTCTTCGTGTGGCTCATGTTATGGAAGCAGCGGTTGCCCGTTTGTTATGGCGATGCCCCTCATGGTGGAGCGTGCCTCAAAAGAAGCGCCCGCCACCTGTAGTAAATGTAATGCGAAGCTTTGAGTAAGGATGGTAGTGGATGGGTCCCTTAAAAGTTCTAGTCGCTGATGATCATTGTCTGTTTCGGCAGGGCTTGATCAGCCTGATGAAAACGCGTGCCGATCTCGTCCGCGTAGTGGGCGAAGCTGCGTCAGGTCAGGAAGCCGTAGAAATGACCGCCGCGCTCCAGCCAGATGTCGTGTTAATGGATATCAACATGCCCAACGGCAACGGTCTGGAAGCCACCGCGTGCATTCACGAGAGATTCCCTGAAACCACCGTCGTCATACTCACGGCTTCAGAAACCGAAAACGATCTCTATCAAGCCATACGTCTCGGCGCATCCGGCTATCTCCTCAAGGATCTGGATGCCGATCAATTGTTTGAATTGCTGGGTGGGGTTGAGCGCAAGGAAATCATCATGACCCGCGAGATGGGTGCGCGCTTGCTGCGGGCTGTGGCTTCAACCTCTCATGAGCCTGACGATGACACTGAACTAACTCAGCGTGAATTAGAGGTGCTTAAATTGGTCGCGCATGGCGCAAGTAACTCAGAAATTGCGGATACGCTGATCATCTCGATCAACACTGTGAAAGTACACCTACGTAACATTCTCGATAAGCTGCGGCTGAATAATCGTACGCAGGCGGCAGCCTACGCCTTACGATGCGGGCTGGTTGCGACGCCTGCGGAAAATGGATAATCAAAATCATGAACGAATGCTGGACTGAACAACTTTTCGCGCATCAGCTTGCCTATAGCTTTCTAAGCAAGGCATTTTACGAATCCCCGACCGCCGAGTTCATTCATCTTTTGAGAGAAGAGGAACTGCTCAAAGATTGGCCGTTGGAAGATGACAGCGAGACTACAAAAAATGGCCTTGTGCTGCTGCAAAACTATTGCGAGTGCTGGGACGATAGCCAATTCAAGGCGCTTCATGATGATTACGTCCGGTTGATTGGGGGGGCCGCGGCATTGCTTGCCCACCCATGGGAATCCGTCTATCGCAGCACCGAACATCTGGTTTTTGAGGCTGAAACCTTGCAGGTGCGGCAAACCTATCAGCGTTATGGAATGCCCATCCCAAATCTCAATGTCGAGCCGGATGATCATATCGGGCTGGAACTACGCTTCATTGCTTATTTAAGCAGTGCTGGCCTCAACGCGCTGTCTCAGAATCAGGTCGAGCAGCTTTACATGGCGCAGCATGGCATTCAGCAGTTCTTGCAAGAGCATGTGCTGCAATGGGCGAATCAGTTTCTAGATAAAGTCAAGGAACACGCGCAGACTGATTATTATCGCGGGTTGGCTTTGCTGGTCGAAGGCAGCCTGAATTACAGCGCGCG
>CAZBPB010000381.1:0-4091 GCA_964493565.1 uncultured Pleurocapsa sp.
GTGCTCGATCCCAGCCACCTGGCGGCCAAGGCGCGCTGGCTGAAGCGGCGGCTGATTGGTATGACAAAGTTTACCGCCCGGCGATCACCCTCATCCGCAAATATAACGTCCTTGAGCGGGACACGCGGCGCACAGAAGGCGATCTTTATCTGTGGATGATCGATCACCTGCGTGAAATGGTTGAACAATATGGCGAAGATTCCACTACGCGTAGCTTTAGTGATGCGCTGGTGGCCTATCTGGCGCAAAAGCGAATCCCTGTACCCAAAGAACTGCTGACTGAAAAAGATTCGACAGTGGAACTGGCGAAAGTTGATTTGCAGGATGCCCTACAGGCGCGCTATGACCGCGAACAGGCGGGGGGCACTTCGCTGGCAACACGCGAAGATTTACAATCGTAGCCACATGCAAGATCAGGCATCAAACCGGGTGGTTCATTTGCGAGCCGCCCGGTTTGATGGGAGTTGCGAAAGGGTAGTTATCCCTATTAGCAGCGCGTGTTAAGCGGCTTCCTGTGTGGCTTCAACAGTCGTCAGTACAGGAAGCGCGTTGAGCTGGTTGCCGCTGATATCAAATAACGGCGTGCTTCCCCATCCTTCAGTATCGTCGTAAGCCACATACACCCATTGGTTATCGGACGTGCGTCCTAGCGGCTGTACCGTCGCATTGAAAGGTACGATTGTCACAATCTGTGAGTCTATCGCTGGCGCGGTGCGGATACGGGCGTTGAAGCGTGTGCTAACCAGCGACGAAGGTTCCACCAGATCACCACCAGCATAGCCCTCAGTCAATATCGGTAGGCTGTTGAGATCGCCCGTAATGTTCACAGTGAAATAGGCAACCCAGCCTTCAACAGTGTCTGTAAGACTTATATGGCCTGCTTCAGGTGTGCTTTCGCTGGCTGATACCAGCTCTGGCTCGAAAACTACATAAAGCCAATCACTTGTGGGGCAGCAGCGGGCAATTGCCGGGGCAGTATCGCCAATATCCATCTGCCCGACGACTTCAGCCGCAATATCCGGCGCTGAACGCAGGTTCACGCGCCCGTAAGCCGTGATCCACACTTCATCGCCATTGGCTTCATTGCTTTCATCAACCACCGGCACAAGGTTTAGATCGCCTTCATACACCAGCGCATATACCGGTACCCATCCGTTAATCCCGTCTATCGTATGAATCAATAGCCAGCGATCTAGCGGGTCACGCCCGACGATAGTGACTTCTTCATCAGCCGCCACCTGCCCGACAATATCAAATCGGGTTTCCGGGCCGCTGCGCAGATTTGTTGTTTGGTACGCCTGAGCAGCAATTCCTTCTTCTGATTCTTGCGCCGTCACAAATGGCGCTGTACCCAGAAGCAGCAGGCAGGTGCACAAGGCTATTAGTCTTCGCATGGTGAATCCTGAACATTTCACCGACATAGAAAAGGTCATTATATCAGAATGCAGCAAGGAGTTTTGAGTATAGGGCGTGAGCTAATAGGGGCCGTAGGCAGTACCACTGTCAGCCGTACCTAAGAGTACAAACACCTGTCCGGAACTGCTGTCGAGAATCAACGCGCCGCCTTCAAATTGCTGAATTGAGAGGGATGCGGCAGTTTCGTCTGTACGGGCAAAGCCTAACGCTTGCCGCACACCATCTATTGCCCGCCATACTGCGCCGAATCCAAGGCGGGGCATTCGCAAGCCATCTGGCGGAGCTACTTCCCATGTTTGCTCTGGCGGGGCTTGCGGCACGTGCCAGTATGGGCCGCCCGCAGAACCGCCTGCGACAATTGCCCAGATATCGCCAGCAGGTATAAAATACATCACGCCCCGCTCGAAAAGCTGGCTGCTGCCGATTTCTGCGCGTACCTGTGCAATCGGGCAGCGCAGCGTCTCAACGGCTGTGGTATTGGCAGACCAGCCAGCCCCGAAAACTGGATCAGTTGGAATGGTACAAGCGCTGACCACAGTGGTTGCGTCCAGCGTTGGCGAAAGCGCGGCTAACGTGCCCTGAAAACGGGCGGCATCAGCAATCGAAACACCTTCTTCCTGTTCGGCCCCTAGAAATACGCCAATATAGATAGTTGGCGAGGCAATTTGAGTTGGCTCGCGTAGATTAACTGTGGGTCTAGCCGCCACTTGAGTGGCCCGGCGCTCGTCCTCGCCGGGGGTTGGCGAAGCATAAACAGTTGCCAGACGACGCACGATTTGTGGCGGAAGGGGTGTTGGTTCGCCGGCCATGCTCTGAGTTCCAGCACTCTCACAAGCAGCAAGCCCCATAATAATGCTGGTACATAGGATTACTGCCGCTCTGCGCGAAAACACTACAACGCCTCTCCTGCAGCCGCCACCAGATCGAGCACTTCCTCAAATTCTTCGCGGAAGAAATGCAGCGTCACCGCGCCTAATTCGAGATGGTAAACGGTTTCACCATCCGGCTCGTGAGACAGCCATGCGATGTAATTTTCAGTTTCAGCGATGGTTTCAACTTCTACTTCATCACCAGATTGCGGGGTGTTTCTGGTATTTTTGCGCCTATCATTCATGAGTTCCCACCTTCCAGCAGCCAGAATTGAAATACGAATTGCCCGAATTATACTCTGCTACGGAGATGAATTTCACGGAGTCGGTGGTTGGTTCAACCGGCTGTCATGCTGGCGAAGAAATTGGATGGCAGATTCGATATCGGTAAATACCCTGAACTTGAGATGCATCAACTTGAATTGAGTAAATAGCGCCGTCACCAGGCGCAGCAGAATATTATCGGGGGTCACGACCAGCACCCATCCAACCCGCTCCGGGGTGGGATGTTCAGGTAACCGCTCGCTCATTAGTTTTGCGTTCAGCGGAAAACTTCTCACTTTTTGACCATCCACCAGAATATGCACTGGCGGATCGCCGAGTCCGGTTAGCTCATGACCGGCGTAAGAGGCTTCAACCAGATCATCAATTGTAACTGTTCCCTGAAACCGCATAAAAATAACTTGGTTTTCGCTAAACCAATTTATTGTAACCGCCAATACCCTTCCCTTCGCAGTTCATACTATACTGGCAAAATAATAGTCTATTCTTTGATGAAGTCACAATAGGGCAAAAATCTATTGATTCGTATTATCGGGTTGCTGTACGCTGTTTTTGCTGTCACAGCTTTCACGTCTGTCATGCTTAGCCGCCTTAGCAGTCCACATTGGCTGGTCTATGCTGCTGATCAAGATGATGGTGTGGCTGATATTTTTGTGATGGATATATGGCGCCGAATTGCGATCAACCTGACTGCTTCGCCGGGAATAAACGAAGACACGCCCGGCGTTTCCGCAGATGGTTCACAGATTGCATTTTCAAGGGCTATGCAGGGAAGCGTACATATCTGTGTGCAGGTTATCGGCGGCGCTGAACGCTGCTATGAACCGGTAGGACAGTGGGATACCGAACCGCGTTGGTCGCCGGATGGTACGCATATTCTGTTTACCACGCCGGGCGAGACAAATCTGGCCGAACTGGTACTTATGAAACCGGCAACCGGCGAAGAAACTAGCCTGTCTTTTGGTCAGGACTATACTACAAACCCCGATTGGTCGCCCGACGGACGAGAAATCGCGGCGGTCAACGCTAACCCTCTTGCCAGCCACATTATCGTGATACGGATGCAAGATGGGCATGTAACCCATCTGGGAGAAGAAGATGTCGGACGGCATGTTTTTCCTTTGTGGTCGCCAGATGGCAGCAGGATAGCCTATTTGAACGATGGTTCGCGTCTTGCGCTAATGGATGCTGACGGCGGTAACGTGCGTTTTTTAACCGGCGAGGATGAAAATGTGTACAACCCTTCATGGTCGCCAGATGGTCAAAATATTGTGTTTCAAAGTGATCGCGACAGAAACGATTGGGATCTGTTCATCCTTAATATCGAGAGTGGCTTAGTCTTTGCAATCACGGAAAATGAGGCTTTGGATGAACGTCCCGCATGGTCGCCAGATGGTCGTCAAATAGTTTTCCGTAGTGATAGAGGCGGGGATACGAATCTGTATCTCTACGATATTGCTAGCAGCGTCACCACGCGCCTAACTGATGGCAGCTGGTTTTATCATCCACCCGTGTGGCCGGGGC
>CAZBPB010000382.1:0-4090 GCA_964493565.1 uncultured Pleurocapsa sp.
CACATGTGGCTGAATGAAATAGCCGCCCTCAGGCGTTTCCACCGGCGATCCGCCACACAGCAGCTTACCTTCCTGCGTGCCTAATTCGATATAGCCCAGAATTTTATGTACAGCATCTTTGTCAATCACCGGGCCTTGATTCACATTTGGGCCAGCGTCAGGCGCGCCAACGTTCAGCTTCTGCGTCAGTTCAACGACACGTTCGGCAACCTGCTCGTAAACCTCATCTACAATGATTGCACGCGAACCTGCCGAACACTTCTGCCCCTGAAAGCCGAACGCGCCATCTACGATACCCTGCGCCGCAGCGGCCAAATTGGCAGTTTCATCCACAACAACCGCATCTTTGCCGCCCATCTCTAGAATTGAGCGTTTTAGCCATTTCTGGCCGGGCTGCACTTTCGCGGCATTTTCGTAAATCTTCACGCCTACTTCACGTGATCCCGTAAAACTGATGAAGCGCGTTTGCGGATGCTCCACCATGCGCGCGCCGATCACTTCGCCGGGGCCGGTCAGGAAATTCAAAACGCCATCCGGCAAACCGCTGTTCCAGAACAATTCGCTCACTTTATAGGCGATCCATGGGCTTTGTTCAGCGGGTTTGAACACCGCAGTATTGCCAGTGACCAGCGTTGAGGCGACCATGCCAGCAGGAATAGCGTTAGGGAAGTTCCAGGGTGGGATAATCACGCCCACGCCCAACGGAATATAGTAAAAGCCAAGCTGCTCATTCGGAAATTCCGACAGCAAAGTGCTGCTATCCGCGATGCGTACTGCCTGCCGCGCATAATATTCCATGAAGTCAATCGCCTCTGAAGTATCGGCGTCGGCTTCATTCCACGGCTTGCCCGCTTCCAGCACCATCACCGCGCTGAACTCATGCTTGCGGCGGCGCATTTCGGCGGCAGCCTTCAGCAGATAGCGCGCACGCTCGTCCACTGGAACTTTACGCCAGCTTTCAAAAGCGCGGGCGGCGGCGGTGATTGCCTTATCCACATCATCACGCGTGCCCTGCGCGAAATGACCCACTGCTTCAGCAGGGCGGGATGGGTTGATCGAAGCAAACGTTTCTCTGGTAGAAATCACTTCGCCATCAATCACCAGCGGGTAGGTCTTGCCCAGTTCGCTTTTTACACGCTGAAGCGCCTCATCAAATGCGATCCTATTTTCGGGTTTGGAGAAATCAGTGAGTGCCTCGTTAATATATGGGGGAAGCATGCAGAACTCCTTATCACATCGCAATTGAGGGCTATTATCGCGGAAAGGCTCTGAATTTTCGAGCGGCGCGGTTCTATGGATATAAAAACGCCGTCATTCGCAGACGGCGTTTCGCTGCAAGTGAACTAAACGTAATTACTCTGTACCCCCCCACGCCAGCCACGGCAGATCGCGCATCATGAATCCTTGAAAGAATTGCAAATACGGGCGATCTGACTGCACCTCCCCCGCATCCCCGCCAGCATTTGCGGGTGATTCGCCTGCTAACCTCACAACAACGGTTGAAAGTCCGCTCGCCTCGTCGTAGATCACCCGCGCAGGTTCCAACGTCCCGACGTCACCATAAACTTCGGTATAAGGCACATTAGCCCTTTGCGATTTCATGGTAATGAGCCGCGTATCTATCACGCTCGCCGCAGATTCAGCATCCTCGGAATTGCCATAGGTCAACAACACAAGCCCATATTCACCTTCCGCGTCGGCGGTAGATGCCATCGCCATCAGTGAATAAGGGGCAATCCTTTCAGCAGACAGGCTGTTTACAAACGCCTCGATCTGCTCAGGCGTCACTGATTGACCAAGCCACGCAGCAGGATCTGCAAGCCCTAATTGCAGCGGGTCAGTCAAAGTAACAATATTTACAAACGGGTATTCAGCAAGTATTCGCCCGACAGCCTGCACTTCCGCCAGCGCTGCTAATGAGTTTTCCGGATTTTCATAGGTTTCAATCGCGCTGTGCAGCGTGGCGAGATCCGGAGAATTGAGGAATACCCTATCACTCACAAAAGTGAGTTCATTTCGACCAATATTGCCACCAAATGGATTCGCCGGATTACGATTTAACAGATCAATCGCAAATCCCGTATCACACCCATTTTCGGGGCAAAGCAAAGTTCCTGTACCACTGCTTTCGGCTGAATAGTTACGGGCAGAGAAGGCGTTTATGATCGCGTCCGGATCAAAATCTCCGATAAGCACCTGTCCTACTGGCGGAGGGCTGCCAAACTCGACAGCTTGACCAACGTCGAAAAAATCAAACCCGAGTAGGGATTCGTATTCCGGCGCGCCGACAAATAACGAACGCAGTAAGTTGTTCGGGCCGGCTGGAGGCAGCACCACAGGCGGAAATTCGGCTTCGCCAGATTCAAATGCCGCCCAATTCTCCGGAATTTCAAAACCGCGCGCGGTGATTCCAGAATGATAATCGGCATAACTCACGATGCCTGAATTGGCGAACGCAGCGCTGATCGGCACCAGCGTCATCGCCCGCATAAAGGCTGTTGCCGGCGCATCCTGTGACGCCGCCGCTGTGGATACCATGACAAATAGCAGGGCAATGAGAGTCTTTCGCATCGTTACTCCTAAAATCTGCGCTACATCTACCAGAACCGGGAAGGCAACTATCTTATGAACCATAATGTAGATGCTTAAATTTCGCCAATTGACCTTATAAGTCAATACATTCTTCATATTTGAAGTTTTAAGTTATTAGGCGCTCCCCCCAACATAATATTAAATGTAACGTTAACGAAAAGTTTGTGAATTTCAGTCCGTTAGCATTGTGTTTTGGCATCAAGTTGAATACGATTGCTTATGTAGAGCCTTAACAACAGAATGGAACGGATGACCGCAATGAACGGTCTATTTCGCCGAAGCCAACTCACATTACAGCCTAGCGAACGTTCCTGCTGACATCGCCGCACCGCTTACATTGCAGCCAATTCAACGCCGAAGCTACCCTTCATCGCCGACTACATCGAACTTTGTAGCGCACTACATCGCCGCCGACAACGCACATCGCCGTAATCGCCGTCATCTTTCACCGTTGTTATTGGACTGTCTTCGGTCAGCCGCTCCGTTCTGAGGTTAAGGCTCTTCACAAATCAAGGCGATTTGCATCCCCTGAAGCCGTGTCAAAATCAACACGGCTTTATTGTTTCCCTTCAATTTCAACTGAGGCATCAATACTTCTGGCGATACGGCTGTGCCGCGCTTTTTGACGATCACCTGCCCGACTCCACGTTCCCGTAAAGCTTCGCGCAATCGTTTCACATTGAACGGCATCCATGCCAGAATACGCCATGCCCTTGTCCATTCACTGCGGGGATCGGTCGCTCCCGTCAGGTACGCAATTGTCATATCAAGCTGAAATGCATCCCACGCCAGCGCGGCATCTGCCACCAGCCCCGCCCGAATCAGCGCCGGATCTGGCTCGAGTACATAATCCAGCGGCTCTGACAAGCGGTTCTCGACAGGTTGAACAGACTGTGACCATTCCAGCGCCTGCTTTGAACGGAGCAGCACCGCCTTTCGAGATACGTTATTTTCGTCGCGTCGTAATGTAAGCTGCGCTTCTTTGAGATCGCCTCCGACAGAAATGAACGCCACCTCGCCTGAATATTCATCAAGTTGTGCCAGCTCAACGCCGGGTGATAGTTTGGTGATCATTCGCCCGGCATGCCACTGTTTTAGCGTCGCCAGCGGTGGATGGTAAGCCTCAACATGATAAATCCGTTTTTCGCCGTCGCGCCGCCCCGGATCGAAGAAAATAGTCTCTGAATTAAGCGCTGCTTCACGTACATCAGCAACTTCAAAGCTGGCATTGATGCCTGATACGCCAGCATTCAACCGCGCCATTTCGACGCGCACAGCATCGCTGTCTAACCCCGTGACCGACGCTCCCGATGCTGCAAACGCCAGCGCATCGCTGCCAATGGAGCAGCAAGCGTCAACTAAGGCTGTCCCCGGCTCAATTTGGGCTGCCCGCCAGTGGCGAATTAGCGGATCGCTTGCCTGTTCCAGCGCATCGCGGGTGAAAAACATGCGTTTGGCAGCATCCCCAAATTTATCCGCCGCTTTCAGCCGCAAACGC
>CAZBPB010000383.1:0-471 GCA_964493565.1 uncultured Pleurocapsa sp.
CTGGACCGCCGCGAGCCGCATATCGTGCAGATCAACGACTACCGCCTGAATTTCGTCCCGGAAGGCACGCTGCTGATCATGGGCAGCTTTGACCAGCCCGGCGTGATTGGCCGCGTGGGTACATTGTTTGCCGATAACAACATCAACATCGCCATCTGGCAGACCGGGCGCGCCACCCCCGGCGGTCACACCCTGACGGTATTGACCTTAGATGAGCCGATGCCGGAAAGCCTGCTCGACACCCTGCGCGGGCAGGAATTTGTAAGGCATGCCCATCAGGTGGAGTTGTAGGATCCAGCTCTTTTGCCACATCATCGCCGCTCAATCCGCCAAAAAGATTACAACTATGCTGGTGACGGTGCGTATTTTGTGACTGTTTGCACCCACAACAAATCTTGTTATTTTGGCAGCGCCCAAGAAGAGCGGATGCTTTTGAATTCGTGGGGCAGCATCGTTGAGAACTGTTGGTTA
>CAZBPB010000383.1:481-4081 GCA_964493565.1 uncultured Pleurocapsa sp.
TCAACATTTTGATGGTATTGAACTCGATGCTTTCGTGGTGATGCCTAACCACATTCATGGGATCGTTTTTATCAACCGTTTTCAACAGAATGCTGATTTATCAACCCCGGTTGTGTCGCCGAACGTAGGGGCGCAGCATGCTGCGCCCCTACAAGCGCCGCCTGATTACGGAATCGGTGAAATTCAGCGACCAAATGTTACTCCGGGTTCGCTGGGCGCAATTGTGCGCTCGTTCAAATCGGCGGTCACCAGAACTATTAACGACCAATACAAATCTCTAGCGCAGGGCATCTGGCAGCGAAATTATCATGATCGCATCATCCGCAATGAACGGGAATTAAATAAAATTCGCCAATATATCGAGAACAATCCTGCTTTATGGGGACAAGATATTCTGTATATAAAATAATCGGGCGTGTTGTATGGTGCCCTACGTGTCCCTAATCACATTAGATAGCTTATTCCCTGTGGAAAACACGCCTCAATAACTCCCCTTAAACATATTGTCGCGCACTTTGTCAATGTGTTCGGTCATTAAACGCGCCGCCGATTCGCTGTCCCCGGCGATGATCGCGTCCACAATTAGCGCATGTTCTTCGGTGCCGTCAATCAGATACTGCTGGCTCACATTATCGCCCGCGCCTTTACTGTACATGCGGTTGCGGGCTTGCAGTACCATCTGCCCTAGCAGTTGATTCGGGCAGGCGCTGCATAAGATTTCGTGCCATTGACGGTCAGCTTTAGACCACGCAGCGCGATCCCCATATCTGGCAGCAGCGCGCATTTCGTCGGTCAGCGTTTGCAAGGTGGCGCTGTCGCGTTCATTCATCCGTTCCGCTAGCAGGCGCGCCAGTTCCGGCTCGATGAGTAGGCGCACATGCAGCGCATCCAACACGTCTTGCAGCGTGCGGGCAGCGACGGTGATGGCGCGTCCGGGAATGATTTGCAGCGCGCCGTCTCCCGCAAGCTGTTGTAGGGCTTCGCGCACCGGGGTACGGCTGATGCCCAGGGCTTTGGAAATGCGGTTTTCAGACAGTGGATCGCCGGGCTGAACATCAGTATTCCGCAGCGCATCCTGCAATACTTCGTAGGCGATATCGCTCAAGCGGCGGGTATCGCCAGCGTGTTCAGGGCGATTTTGCTGCAAGTATTGTTCAAGGCGTTCCATCGAATCGGCAGGTTGTTGCATTTGCTCTCACAGTGCTGTATGCTGGTTGTATACAAGCTGCATATCGTCAATATACTCTGCTTTTGGCAAATGGTAAAGGAGTCAGTCACCGCAGGCAGCGCGGGCTGGCAATTATTCATAAAAAGGAGCTTCATCATGGACATTTGTATGCACAACTGGATGCGCCCGGAGCCGATTGAAGTCACCATCGAACGCCTATCCCGTCTGGGCTATGACGGCATTGAAATCATGGGCGAGCCGCGCAAATACGATGTGAAGTCGGTCAAGGCGCTGCTTGACGCCAACAATCTGAAGTGCTTCGGCGCGGTCACGATTATGCTCTCCGGTCGTGACCTGATTCATGCTGACCCGTATTTCCGTGAGATGAGCGTTCGCTACGTGAACGAAATCGTGGATATGGTCGGCGCGCTGGGCGGCACCATCATCACCCTCGTCCCCAGTGAAGTGGGCAAAGTGGTGGCGATGGCTGACCCTGAAACCGAATGGGGCTGGGCAGTAGACGGCGTGCGCGAAATTGCCGATTACGCCTCAAAATACCCGAATATGCGCATTGGTCTTGAACCCCTTAACCGCTTCGAAACCAACTTTCTGAACCGCCACGATCAGGCGCTTAAGCTAATGGAAGACGCCGGGCGTTCCAACGTCGGCGTGTGCCTTGATGCTTTCCACATCAACATCGAAGAAGCCAATATGTTCAATGCCATCACCAACACTGGCAAGCATCTGGTGGACTTTCACGTTGCTGATAACAACCGGCGTCCGGCAGGAGAAGGATCGTTAGACTGGGAACGCTTGATTCAGACCTTGAAAGATGCTGGCTACACTGGCCCCCTGACCGCCGAATTTGTGGTACCGTTCGACCGTTCGCCGCTGGCTGAAAAAGATACCGATGTTGGCACCACTGCCACCGAAGCCGAACTCAAATTCATTCGCGATCATGGTTCTGACCTGATGAGTGACGCCATGTATTCGCGCTACGTCGAGATTTGCATTGACCATCTGCGCGCAAGCGGCGCATAAAAACTTCCCCTCACGCCTGCCCCTCTTCTTTATGGAGAGGGGCGCATTTAAGGGGAGCTATCTTTGTTAATCAACCTATTTTTGTGACGACATCTATTTGAGGGTGTATGAAAGCAAAATCCCGCTTAAGCCCCGCACACGGGCAGGGTGAGGGCTTATGACACCAACTGTTTTATTGATCGGAACGCTGGATACCAAAGGGCCAGAAACTGCCTATCTGCGCGATAGCGTTCGCGGGTATGGCTGCGAGGTGCTGGTACTGGATTCCGGCATTCTGGGCGAAGCGGTGGGCATCACCGCCGATTTCACTCGCGCGAGGGTTGCCCAGGCCGCAGGCTCGCACATTGAAGCCCTGCGAAATGCCGGGACGCGCGGCAAAGCGGTTGAAGAAATGCTCAAAGGCGTGCGGGCAATTGCCCTTGACCTGTGCGCGCAAGGGAAAATTCACGGCGTGGCCTCGCTGGGCGGGGCGGAAGGCGCGATTCTAGCCGCCGCCGCTATGAAGTCGCTGCCGGTTGGCTTTCCCAAACTGATCGTTTCGCCGCTGGCTTCCGGCTTTCGCAAATTCGGGCCGTTCATTGGCAGCAAAGATGTGATGGTGATGCATTCGGTGGTGGATATTCTCGGCTTAAACGACATCAGCCGCGCACTTTTCGACAACGCCGCCGCCGCGATTGCTGGCATGGCAAAGGCTTATGAGACGCGGGGGCCGCTGCGCGTCGCCAGCAACCGCCCGGCGATAGCCGCCACTATGCTCGGCAATACCACCCGCCCGTTAATGCGCGCCCGCCCGAAGATTGAGGATCTCGGCTACGACTTCGTGATCTTTCATGCCAATGGCGTGGGCGGCGCAGCCATGGAAGAACTGATCCCGCAGGGCGCGTTTTCGGCGGTGCTAGATTACACCTTAAGCGAAATTGCCGGCTTCATCGCTGGCGGCTTTCACAACGCCGGGGCAACCCGGTTGGATGCGGCGGCGAAAGCGGGCGTGCCGCAGTTGATCGTTCCCGGATGCCTCGATTTCATCGTCTTTGGCGCGAAACACGAAGTGCCATCGCAGTACCGTGACCGCCCGACCTACTATCACAATCCCGAATTTACGCTGGTTCGCCTGACACCGGAAGAACAGCTTGCGGCTACGCGTATGCTGGTGGACAAACTGAATGCTGCTACTGGCCCGGTGACGCTGCTTGTGCCTTTGGGTGGCGGCTCGGTGATGGATATTGAGGGCGGTGCATTCTGGAATGTAGAACTGAATGAACGCGTGCGTGAAATCTTCCATACAACGCTAAAACCGGATATTCGCTATGTCGAATGTGAGGCGCATATTAACGATGATGCCTTTGCCGATATCACCGTTGAAGAATTAAAACGGCTGCTGGCATGAACGG
>CAZBPB010000384.1:0-274 GCA_964493565.1 uncultured Pleurocapsa sp.
TCAACTGCTGCTGGTGCAGCATCCGCATGTGTTTACGCTGGGTACGGCTGGTGACGAAACCAACGTGTTGTGGAACGAGGCGCAGCGTCAGAAGATGGGGGTTGAACTGATACGCAGTGACCGCGGCGGGGATGTGACTTATCACGGGCCGGGACAACTGGTGATTTACCCGATCATGCAGCTGCCGCGCGCGTCCGGAAAAGTACATGCGAACGTGGTCGGGTATGTGCGCGCACTGGAACAAACGGTGATCAGCTTTCTGGCAGACTACGGA
>CAZBPB010000384.1:321-4044 GCA_964493565.1 uncultured Pleurocapsa sp.
CACCATCCGGCGAAGCCAAGATTGCGGCGATTGGCGTGCGCGTAAATGTAAAAGCCGTGACCATGCATGGCATCGGCCTCAACCTGAATACTAATCTGCGCTATTTCGAAGGCATCATCCCCTGCGGTATTGAAGATCGCGGTGTAACCAGCCTGGCGGCACTTTCGGGCAAATGGGTAGATGAAGTTGAAGCGAAAGCGCGGTTTGTGCGCCATTTTGTGCAGCAGTTCGGAATTGAGCGGGTGATCTGGAGCGAGGCTTCACATGTCGCCAACCCCTGAGCGGGATACTCCCGGCGTGATCACGCTGCCACCGCTGATATATGCCGTTGGCGGGATAACCGGCATTTTGCTTAATGCGATTATTCCGATCCACGTGCTGCCCGATTGGCTGCGCTGGATCGGCTTGTTTCTGCTGATCATCGCCTTCATCCCCGGCATGTGGGCGCTGATCCTGATGCTGCGTGCCGGTACTCACCCCGAGCCGACCCATCCGACAACGGTGCTGGTGACGAATGGGCCGTTTCGCTTCAGCCGCAACCCGATTTACCTGACTTTCACGCTGTTTTTTCTGGGCTTTGCGCTGATCACGTTGAATGTTTGGCTGCTGGTTATTTTGCCGTTGGTGCTGGTGGTGCTGATCAAAGGGGTGATCGAGCGGGAAGAACGCTATCTAGAGCGTAAATTTGGCGAAAGCTACCGCGAATACAAGGGGAGAGTGCGGCGCTGGATTTGAGGCGCGCATTGTAGATGGAAATTGGGCTGAATCTGCTGCGGGGTTAGGGTGCATTTTACTTAGGTGGCAAAATAGCTTTGATGCTTTTTTACTTCCAAAAACAGCCTTTTGCAGAGGTGAGGCACGCCTGAAGCGCACCTGGTCTGAACTTCCTACTTTCGCTTGATCATACGAATCTTATCGGTAAGACCCGAATGCTTCATTTCAAAAATGAGGGGATAATCAGTTATCAACTTCTCTACAACTTTCTTGAGTTGGCTGCTTTTTGTGCCTTGATAGACTAAAGGATCTAAATTCGGATACAAGGTTTTGAATGTAGTGCCGATTGCCGAGAGAGTTACAAAACCATTAGCATCTACTAACTTTGGGTCTGCTGATGCGCTAATGTAAGCCCTGCGGAATCTTCCAATCTCGTTTTCTTCGAGCGATCTCACAAGGTGCAGGACTGGTTTGCTATCAGTTTGTTCACGCACTTCTATGATCTCAGGAAATGTCAAAAGTTTCTCTGCCAATGCCCGTCCATTCATTTGAAATGCGCTATTTAGCGTGTTCATAGTCGTCTTTAAGTCAGATAAGTGAACCCATCCTGCACCCACGGGTGATGGCGTATCTTGTAACGTTCTCTTATATGCTTTTCTGAAAAGTTTCATGAATTCAGAATCGGAGAGTTCTGATAACGTAACTGTGGCTTCTTTTGAAGGGGCGATTTGTGCTGGTAGAGGGAGGCTTTTGGTCTCGTCTATACTGAAGAATTTGCTGCATGCGTTCTGAAAAGGCTCTGGAGTATTTGAGCGTCCGAAACCAAGTACAAGTTTGTCCTTAGTTTGGATGTGTTTTACAAGGGCGGTGTAATCTGCGTCGCTCGACACAATGCAAAAGCCATCGAGATCACTTCGTTCATATAGAAGTGTCATTGCTTCAACAACTAGCGCAATATCAACTGAGTTTTTCTGTGGGATGTTGTTTGGTACAAATACGGCAGCCAAAGCGTATCTGCTAATTGGTTGTTGCCAATGATCCATCGAAGATTTATTGCCGAAAACTTTCTTGATGAGCGGTTTTCCAAAACTGCTTATTTGGTCAAGGATTTCCTGAATCTTATCGGAATTTGCATTGTCACCGTCTATTAGCAGCGCCAACAACATTTGATTTTCAGGCATAGAGTTACTCTATAGTTTTGGTATCGAGAAAATGCTTTGTCGCTAAGAATAGCGTAAACTCTAAGTGAACGCGAGATGGATGTTAGCTAGCAATTAGCCGCTTTCAGCCAGCGCCGCCCATTGAAGCAGCAGGTCATCAAGCGCCGCTTGCTGGGTGGCGTATTCTGCGCCAAGCATCTGCACTTCGGTCACTTTTTGCGCCGCGCTGGAACGCTCGATCAGCATTTCCAGTTCTTTGAGCGAACCTTCGACACTGTGAATTTGCGCCTCTACTTTTGAAAGCGCTTCCTGCTGGCGCTTGTTCGGCTTCGGGGCGGCTTTCGCGCCGTTGGCTGCTGCCGGAGAGGGCATTGCTGCCTGCGCTACGGCAGCTCTAGCTTCAAGCCTGATCTCGCGCTGCGCCAGCCGTTCAGCATCACGCGCATCAACGTACTCTTTATACGCGCCTTTGTATACGCGCAGTTCGCCGTCATCCAGCGCCCATACTTGCGTTGCCAGACGGTCAATCAGGTAGCGGTCATGCGAAACCAGCAGGATTGTTCCCTCAAATTGCTCCAGCACCTCCTGTAACACTTCTTGCGCCGGAATATCGAGGTGATTTGTCGGCTCATCTAACAGCAGGAAATTCGCGCCTTGCAGCGCCAGTATTGCCAGCGCCAGTTTACCACGTTCGCCGCCGCTGAGCATACCGACTTTTTTGAACACGTCGTCAGCGCGGAACAGATACTGCGCGAGGAAATTTCGCGCTTCACCCACGCCCATCGGTTTATGACGCATCAATTCGTCCAGCACCGTGTTTTCGAGATCCAACCCGTCATGCGCCTGCGCGAAATAGCCGATCTTCAGCCCTGCGCCGAGCACGATTTCGCCGCTTAACTGCGATTGTTCGCCCAGCAGTGTTTTTAGCAGCGTGGTTTTGCCGGTTCCGTTGCCGCCGATCAGTGCCGCTGTTTCGCCGCGCGTGAGTACGATCTTATCCATCTTGAACAATGATTTATCGGGATAGCCAATGTTAAGGTCATAGGTACGCAAGACCAGATCGCCGCTGCGAAAAGTGGATTTCATTCGCAGTGCCAGCTTTGGCGGGCGAATATTGGGCGAGCGCAGACTTTTAAGCACATCTTCGGCCTCATAACGGGTGTACGGGCGCACCCCGCCAATGCCGGTATCCATCCATTTTTTGGTATTGCTGTAAGCGATCAAGCCCATTTGCTGAATGGCGACCAGTTCGCGGCTTAAACGGCGAAGTCTGCCCACCGCCTGCGGGTTGGTCGCATCGCGGTCAATATTCTTCTTGATGTAATCCAGTTCTTTGAACAGGCGCTCCATCTCCTGCTCGTAAACTTTCTCTGCGCGATCCCAACGCTCCTGCCGTTGATACAGGTAGGCGCTGTAATTGCCGCGATAGATTTCAATTCCCGCGCGGCTCATCTCCCAGATCGTGTCTGCAACCACATCCAGAAAATAGCGGTCATGGCTGACGATCAACAGCGATCCCTGCCAGTTACGCAGGGTGTGTTCCAGCCACTCCACCGCCTTCATATCCAGATGGTTGGTTGGCTCGTCCAGAATTAACAGGTCAGGGCGCTCCAGCAGCAAACGCGCCAGCAGCGCGCGCGTCTTTTGCCCGCCGCTGAGAATGTTCAACGGCGTATTATAGGAATCGGCGCTGAAGCCTAGCCCTTCAAGCGTGGTCTTGATGCGAATTTCAAAGTCATAGCCGCCGATGGCCTCAAAGCGTTCTTGCAGCGCGCCATATTCAGCAAGAATAACCTCTAAACGGTCTGTGTCAGCTTCACTGGACATTGCCAGTTCAAGTTCACGAAGC
>CAZBPB010000385.1:0-1694 GCA_964493565.1 uncultured Pleurocapsa sp.
GGAGGAAGTTGGACAGGCAACATGGTGGCGTTTCTGGCTGTTAGTTGGCTGGTGTACACTAATTGGTGCTCTGGTTACAGCAGCGGGCGGGCTACTGAACGGCGTATTCGGGTTGTTCGCAGGGCGTGGACTTGGCTTTATTATCATCACGCTCATTACGTTCATCATCTCGGTACCAGTGACCGGGGCAATTTACTATGGCGCGGCTTATGCCTCGCACTGGTACACCAAAGATCAGCAGGGCAGCCAGCAGCCCTTGGTACGTCATGCCTACGCTATTGTGCTTTACTATGCCCCGGCTACATTTATTGGCGCTGCCTTGACAGCAGTCTTGTCGATTATTGGATTGGGTTGGATTGGAAGTATCATCTCGCTGGCTTTGAGCATCTACGCATTATATCTGGTTGGGTTAGGTTTCAAGGGATTGCATCAATTTGCCCAACCTAATCAGGAATGGATTACGGTGGGCATCTATTTCGTAGCTTTTATGGTGATCGCTGCGATAATGGGCGTCATTATCGGGGTGTTCACCGCGCCATTTATTGTGGTGGCAGCATTCGTGTGATAATTGGTAACGCTTTAGCATCAAAAAGGGCGCTAGGGCGCCCTTTTTGATTAGCGGGTTAACTTAGCCAAACGTTCACCAACTTGCTTCAACATTTCATCGGATTTGCAGAACGCAAAACGTGCCTGTGTGCTTGCCATATGCGCGTGTTCGTGGCTGTAGAAGAAAGTTGGTGGAATACAGGCGACACCGATCTCGGTCGTTAGATATCGCGCAAATTCGAGGTCGTCCCCGTCAAAAACGTCTGAAAAGTCTGCCATAATGAAATAAGTACCCTGAGGCTGGCGTGCTTTTAATCCCGCCTCACTGAGCGCTGTCATTAGCAGATCGCGCTTTACGGTATACATAGACTGAAATTCTTCGTAATACGTGCCGGGTAATGTTAGTGCATATGCTGCCGCTACTTGTGCGGGATGGTTGGCAGCAAAAGTTACAAACTGGTGTGCCCGTGATGCACCTTCCACGAGCGACGGATGCCCGTAAATCCAACCAATTTTCCAGCCGGTAACGCTAAAGGTCTTGCCGAGGCTACTTACTGTGAGCGTACGTTCAAACATGCCGGGTAGTGATGCGATGGGGATATGCTGCGCCTGGTCGAATACTAGATGCTCGTACACCTCATCGGAGATCACGATTACGTCATGTTCTTTGCAGAGGTCGGCAATTAACGTGAGTTCTTCGAGGGTAAACACACGCCCGGTGGGATTTTGCGGCGTGTTCAACAGAATGGCTTTAGTTTTTGGCGTAAAGGCACGGCGCAATTCGTCAGGATCAAATGTCCAGTTGGGCGGATGAAGTGGAACATAAACAGGTGTTGCGCCAATGAAAACCAGATTGGGTAGATAGCTATCGAAATACGGTTCGATCACGATCACTTCGTCACCGTGATCTACCGTTCCTAGAATTGATGAAAACACGGCTTCCGTGGCTCCAGCTGTGACCAGCACACCTTGTTTAGGATCGACAACCAGGTTGTAAAAGCGCGCGGTATGGTCAGAAATGGCTTTTCGCAACGAGAGCGCACCCGAACCTGGCGCATACTGATTGATAGCAGGATTATGCAGACCATCTATCGCTGCCTGAATCACTCCCGGCGGGCCATCGAAATCGGGACGGCCCTGCCCGAGAT
>CAZBPB010000385.1:1704-4023 GCA_964493565.1 uncultured Pleurocapsa sp.
CGTTAATTTCAGTGAAGATAGTGGTTGAAAACCCGGCAACCCGGTCAGCAATTGTTGGCATCATCCGGCTCCGCTAGCGCGATTTGCAATTTTTGATAGCATCTACTGCGAGTTTGTCGCAGCGTTCGTTGTAATCGTGCCCGGCATGACCGCGCACATACCTCCAGGTAATCTGATGGGGGCGAGCCGCTGCTTCAAGTTGTGCCCAGAGTTCTTGATTGGCTTTCTTCTTCCAGCCTTTGGTCATGGTATTAATAACGTACTGTGAATCGGAATAGATTGTTAGCTTTGCCGGATGAGTCAACTGCTGAAGACCCTGAATCACAGCCAAAATCTCCATCCGATTGTTGGTGGTGTGGGGTTCGCAGCCGAAGAACTCACGTTCTTTTTTGACCTCACCGTCATCATCAACGGCGATCAAGATGGCCCCCCAGCCGCCGGGTCCGGGGTTTCCGGAACAGGCACCGTCTGTGTATAGCTCGATTTTGGTCAAAGATCCTCACCCCTCGTTCCCCGCTCATTTCGTAGAGCGGGGAAGTGTCAGAGGTAATTATTGAGATTTATTGCAGGAACTTACGCAGCACTGTTTGGAGAATGCCGCCATTGTTGTAGTAGTCAATTTCAACAGGCGTGTCAATGCGCGTCACGGCAGAAAAAGTCGTTGAAGTGCCATTTTCGGCTGTGGCGATCACTTCTACTTCCTGTTTGGGCTGCATCGTTTCTGTGATGCCGACAATTTCAAAGGTCTCTCGTCCAGTTAGACCAAGCGACTGCGCACTTTCACCTTCTTTGAATTGCAGTGGCAGTACACCCATCATGACCAGATTGCTTCGATGAATACGTTCAAAACTGCGGGCGATGACCGCGCGAACGCCTAGTAGTGCGGTGCCTTTTGCTGCCCAATCGCGGCTGGAGCCGGTTCCATATTCGGTACCTGCCAGAATGATTAGCGGTGTTCCGCTTTGCTGATAAAGCATAGAGGCATCATAAATGCTCATCACCCGATTTTCAGGCAAGTATTCTGTTACGCCGCCTTCGCTGCCGGGAACCAGCAGGTTGCGTAAGCGAATATTGGCGAAAGTGCCACGAATCATTACCTCATGATTGCCACGCCGCGCGCCGTACTGATTGAAGTCCGCTTTAGCGACGCCGTGTTCTTGAAGATATATTCCTGCCGGGCTGCTAGCGGAAATATTGCCAGCAGGCGAGATATGGTCGGTAGTGATAGTATCACCCAGTACAGCCAGCACACGCGCACCGCTAATCGGCGATATGCCGGTTGGGGTCACGTCGAAATCAAGGAAGAAAGGCGGTTCCTGAATGTAGGTACTGGTGTCGTCCCAACCAAAAACATCTCCGGATGTACCTTCAATTGCATTCCAACTAGGGTTGCCATCAAACACGTTGCCATACTGGTGCTGGAATAGCTCAGGGGTGATTACCTGCTGAATAGCAGCGAGCACTTCTTCCTGTGTCGGCCAAATTTCTTTCAGATATACTGGCTGACCATCACGGTCATGGCCAATTGGTTCGGTTGTCAAATCAATATCTACTGTTCCTGCCAGCGCATAGGCGACTACTAGCGGCGGGGATGCCAGATAGTTGGCTTTAACCAGCGGGTTGATACGGCCTTCGAAGTTGCGATTTCCGCTAAGCACTGCGCTTGCTACTAGATTACCTTCCGTAACAGCATCAGCTACGCGTTCAGGGAGGGGGCCACTATTGCCGATACAGGTGGTGCAGCCATAGCCAACGGTGTGAAAACCGAGTGCCTGCAAATATGGAGTCAGATTGGCGCGGTCAAGGTAGTCGGTGACAACGCGCGAACCAGGGGCCAAGCTGGTTTTGACGTAAGGCTTTACGTCTAAACCCTTTTCGACTGCTTTCTTTGCCAGTAACCCGGCGCCCATCATCACCTGTGGGTTACTGGTGTTGGTACAGCTTGTAATCGCAGCGATAACCACTACGCCGTGTTTGACTTCGGCGGTACGTCCATTGTCGTGAACAATTGCTGATGAGTCCGTTGCGGTAGTATCCAGCCCGAAACCACGCTCTTCGACAGGTGTGGTCAAAGCCTTTTCAAATGTGCTTTTCATGTCGCGCAGCAGCACACGATCTTGAGGTCGCTTCGGGCCTGCCATGCTCGGCTCGACCTCCGCGAGATCTAGTTCAAGCGTATCTGTATATTCGGGATCAGGGGTGTCATCAGTACGGAACAAACCCTGTTCCTTTGAGTAGGCTTCAACCAGCGAAATCAACCGGGCATCGCGGCCTGTAGTATTCAAGTAACCGAGGGTAATGTGATCAACCGGGAAGAAC
>CAZBPB010000386.1:0-4012 GCA_964493565.1 uncultured Pleurocapsa sp.
GTTTGAAACACAAACGGCGACGCTGGAACAGCCCGAACATGGCCTGACTGAAGACATATTAAACAATACTGATGTGTTGACATGGTGGGGGCATCTGCGCCACGCAGATGTTGACAGCGCCATCGTTGATCGCGTGCAGCACCGGGTATTAAGCGGTATGGGACTGATTGTGCTGCATTCGGGCCATGAATCCAAGGTTTTTCAGCGCCTGATGGGATCATCTTGCGATTTGAAATGGCGCGAGGCCAATGAAAAAGAGCGTATCTGGGTGGCGAATCCCGGACATCCAATCACAAAAGGGTTAGGTGCTTTTTTCGAGATTCCTGGCGAGGAGATGTACGGTGAGCCGTTTATTGTGCCAGAGCCGGATGAGCTTGTTTTTATAAGCTGGTTTGAAGGTGGCGAGGTGTTTCGCAGCGGGTGCTGTTATAGGCGCGGCAACGGCAAGATTTTCTATTTCCGTCCCGGTCACGAAACCTATCCGACTTACTATCAACCTGAAGTGATGCGGGTGATCGCCAACGCTGTTTTATGGGCCGCACCAACTGAAGGTGCAAATATTCCCAAAGAACGGAACCATATCGTACCGCTTGAGCCAATTAAGCTAAGATAGCGGCGAAATTGTAAAACTTCGGAAATGATGGCGGCGATAAGTGGTCTACCCCCAGTTTAGTGGAGTAACAGTGGTTCAAGCAGCCATCGTGACCGGGGCGGCATAGTCAATGCCAGAGTGCAGCCGCTGCCGGTTGTAGAACACATCAATCCGCCTACGTAAGATGGGCAAAAACGGACGTGTTTACGCTCTCGTTTTTGGCTCATGTTCATTGATTTTACAGGCCCATCTATCTGTGCATCTGAGCATATTTAACTTGTTTTACAGGAAAATATAATTGCTTTGAGTAGTTTATTTATTGACAATCGAACATAAATAATGTTATTTTCAAACAAAATCAAACGTTTTGGTGATTTCTGATATGCAAGCAGAACGACAGCGTAAAATCCTTGCTTACATCAATGAACACCAGCAAATTAGTGTCGCGCAAATTTGTGAGATGTTTAACGTTTCGGAAATGACTGCCCGTCGGGACCTTAGGGAGCTTGATCGGGAAGGACTTTTACGGCGGGTTCATGGCGGGGCGATGAATGGACTTGGACGTAGCTATGAACCCCCTTATCTGACGCGCTCTACGCATAACTACGATGTTAAGCGGGTAATTGGTGAATATGCGGCGAGCATGATCAAAGACGGCGATAGCATCGCCCTCGATGTTGGCACGACCACGCTAGAAATTGCCCGCGCGCTTGAAGATAAGCGCAACCTCACTGTAATAACTGCAAGCTTGCCCATTGCCAATGAAATTGTGACGCGATTTACGCTGGATTCAGAGGTTCGCCTGATCTTAACCGGCGGCATTGTTCGTGCGGGCGAACTCTCGATGATTGGGCAGTTTCCGGCGCATTTTTACAGCGAAATACATGTGGATAAGGCGTTTCTAGGGATGGGCGGCATAAGCCTTGAAGATGGGCTTACTGAGTACAATCTTGATGATGCGTTAGTCAAGAAATCCCTGATTAAAAGTGCCCAACAAACCATACTGGTGGTTGACAGTACCAAGTTTGGCCGAACCACGTTTGCCTCTGTTGGCCCCCTATCAGCAGTGGACGAGCTGATAACCGATAGCCGCATTTCCCTTGAGATGTTAAATGCGCTGCAAAACCGGGGCATTGAAGTGCACTTGGTCAATGTACCTGATTGATTTCTAGTGAAGATAAGGAAAACGTGATGGTTTCATGGGTACAAGATTTATTTGGAACTAAAAAGCCTGTTATCGCAATGGCACATGTTCCTGCACTGCCCGGAACGCCACGATATAACCGGCAAGCTGGTACGAAGCACTTGGTGGATCAGATGAGCGATGATGTGGCGCATCTGGTTGCCGGTGGCGTAGACGCGATCATGTTCTGTAATGAGGATGATCGTCCTTACGTATTCAAGGCGGGTATTGAACAAATTGCCGCTATGACCCGCGTGGTTACAGAACTTGCTCCTAAAACTATCCCTTTTGGCGTGGATTTTCTGTGGGACCCGATGGCTGCAACAGCGATTGCTCATGCTACCAACGCTTCGTTCATCCGCGAGGTCTTAACTGGTACTTATGAATCGGATATGGGAATCTGGTCTCCCAATGCTGGCGAGGTGATGCGGTTTCGAGAGCAGATTGGCGCCAACCATATTCGTATGTTTTTCAATATTGTGCCGGAATTCGGAGTTTCGCTAGGAAATCGTAGCGCAGCTCAGCGGGCGCGAAGCGTGGCAGTGTCTTCGCTCGCGGATGTCATCCTAGTCTCAGGTTCGATGGCAGGCTCGACGCCGGATATTAGTGTGTTTGAAGAAATCAAGGGACTGGGACTGGATGTACCCGTATTTCTGAACACCGGCGCGCGCGTTGAAAACATTGGCGATTTCCTCAAAGTTGCAGACGGGGTGATCGTTGGCAGTGCGTTGAAGGTGGATGGGTATACGTGGAACAAAGTGGACTCGGTGCGAGTCAAAGCGTTTATGGACAAGGTAAACGAAGCAGGAGACCGGTAACCGTAAGGCTGATGTGGAGCAGGATGGGTTAGATGCATCCCGGTATTGAGCGAGTGGTTGAGCAGTTTAAGGCGCTTGAACTTCATGCCACGCGGAGCGGACGCGAAGTGATGCTCGCCTTAGCACAGGTCGCGGAAGACAGTCACGCGACAAGCCTATCATCGCTGGTTGCGGAAGTGCGTGAGGCGATGGACTCGCTGCTTGAAGTGATGCCGCCGTATGCGCCACCACTCAATGTGATGCACCGGATTGAGGTAACACTGGAACAAGCGACGGTGGATGGAAGCTCGCTCAAGGCACTGAGTAAAAAGCTGATGCAAGAATCGGAAATTTTAGCGCGGTGGAGCAAGTTATCTAAAACGCAGATGGCACAGTACGTTACCGAAATCATTTCTGATAACGCCACGGTTTTCACTTTTACGCTTAGTGAAACCGTTTTAGGCACGCTGCTGGCAGCACACCAGAACGGCAAGGTTTTCAGGGTTCTGGTTACGGAATCACGCCCGAATAACGATGGGTTGATCACGGCGGCAGAACTTGGCAAAGCGGGGGTTCCAGTATCGGCGAGCATAGACGCCTGTATGGGCGAACTCATTCCGCAAGCTGATTTGATGATCGTTGGCGCTGAGGCAATTAATTCTGATGGCAGCGCCATCGCCAAAACCGGCACGTATCCGGCGGCATTGGTGGCAAAAGCACAGGGCGTTCCAGTGTTTGTGGTTGTGGATACGTTGAAATTCAATGTTGTGTCGCTGGCAGGGTTATCGCTCAAGTTGGATCCGCTGGTCTTTCCCCACGATCCGGATTACAGCAAGCTACCACTGAGAGGTCACCTGTTCGACGCGACTCCAGCGCCCCTTATCACTGGACTTATTACTGAACGCGGTATTTTCAGCCCTAAAGAAACTCTGATGTTGATGAATGACATTCCGCAAAGTGCGGCGCTCAACGCAAAATTAGCAACCCGTTTTAGCAGCATATCCGTTACGTGAAAAGGATTTAGGCGTGGCAAAGTATCCAGCACTTGAAATTGTTGTTGAACGCGTTCGTACTGATGTAATCGGCGGCGCGGCAGATACCGCCAAAGAAATTATCACGGCGCTGAACGAGGTGGCGCAGGCAAGCGATGCGCCAGACACGGCGGCGCTGCTTGATGAGATGGAAAGCGCGGTGATTGATATATTGCGGGTGATGCCCTCGCTTGCCCCGCCGATTAATGCGCTGCATCGCGTGATGGGGAGGGCGGAAGCAGCTGTGGCTGAAGGTGTATCGGTTGCGGAACTTAAAGTCGAGATCGCCAGCGCCGCTAGGGATTTTATGAACTGGGCTGAGGGCGCGCTGCAAAAGATTGCGCAGTACGGCTCGGAAAAGGTGAATGACGGGGACGTGGTGTTCATGTACAGCATGAGTTCCACGGTG
>CAZBPB010000387.1:0-4007 GCA_964493565.1 uncultured Pleurocapsa sp.
CCATCCAGCGACCAGATTTGCCATCGAGCCGCCCGCAAACAGATTGACCGTCCGACTATTCAACGCGACTTCTTCTACAAAGGGGATGATCTGGTTTCGTGGGTTGAGTGTCTCGACCTCTATTTCGTCAGCCACATGTCCGACATTGATCAGGAAACAGCCGTCTTTGAGACGCGGATAGTGCTGTGCATTCAGTACATGCTTAGCGCCGGTTGCCGTCACGATCACATCGGCGTGGGGCAGCAGTTCATCAAGTGAACCGACTTCATAGCCTGCATAACGCGCTTCCAGCAGTCGTGCCGAGTCGCGCTCGGCAATGCTCACTGTGCCGCCAAAGGCGCGGGCTGAGTCGGCTACACCCTGCCCCACGAGGCCATAGCCAATCACCAACACATGCTTGCAGTGGAGACTCAGGTGAGTGCGCTCGGTGAAGGTGTGCCATGTGCTGAGTCCCACCATATAGCGGTTGTGCAAGCCTTCCTTGATCGGAAGATCGTCCCAATTGAAGATAGGGTATGCAAGCGTGGCCCCCTCCGCACAGAGCTTGTTGATGCGCGAGATGCCTGATCCAGTGGCTTCGAGGCTGGCCTTGACTGGGATGGAAACGCGATGCTCCAGGATCGCGGCGCTGAGATCAGCGCCCATCTCGCATAGGTGAGTCGGCTGCCACGCGATCACTCGCTGCACCGCCTCAGCTTGATCGGCGGCGCTCATACCATGCCAAACGTGCGCTTTTGCGCCCGCATTGACCAGATAGGAAACAACGCTATTCTGCACGGTAAGCGGGTTGCAAGTGGTCAGGAATAATTCACAGCCGTGCTGTAGCAGCGCCTCAAAAGCGATGATGGATGTAAGGGTGAGGTGTACCGAGACCGCCAGGCGAACGCCCGTCAAATCCGGCAGCAGTTCGTTTTGAGCACGTGTCACGGTCATATGGCGGCGAGTCCACGCAAGGTTCTGCTCAAATTCCCTCGCAGGGTCAATGTTTACTTCAGCCATCTCAACGCCCCCCAATGTTTCCATTGCGAACCGCATCGACTATAACGACGATTGCGGCACGGGCAAAATGCAGGTCGGGCGAACTGCGCTTCGCCGAATAATAAAGGTGGATTATCCCCTAGCTGTCGCTACAAAGCGTACTGCGCCCTCTTGATACCCGCATTGAAGGGATAATCACCTAACTCCTAACTGCCTCTGCGAACCTCGGCAGCACGTGGTTTCCATATTCCTCCACGATGCGTTCTTCTTCGCCGCACATCAGGTAGATGTTGTACTGCGTCACGCCGGCAGCTTCTAACTCCTTCAATTTTTCAACGTGCGTGTCTGCATCCCCCAGCACGCCGAAGCTGTCAATAATATCGTTGGTGATGAACCCTAGATGATCAGCATCTTTATCGGCGTGGTGGCGGTAATCGTAACCCTTGCGGCCTTCAACATAGTCCGTCAATCGCTGTGGCACGTTTTGGCCTTCGGTGCCGTAACGCATCACCAAATCAGCGACATGATTGCCCACCATCGCCGGGAACCAGCGGGTTTGTTCGCGTGCCTTCTGCATATCGCCCACCCATGCCGGCGCTGCCGACATGATCCGGAAATTCGACATATCTTTACCCGCCGCATTGCCCGCCTCAAGCGCCTGATCGCTGAACCATTTCACCAGCCATGGATCGGCAAGCTGAATGATCAGGCCGTCGCCATGCTGCCCTGCGGCTGCCAGCGCTTTCGGTCCGTAAGCGGCGTACCACACAGGCAGATCGTAGTTTTCAACCCAGGGGATTTGCACACATGTGTCCGCGCCTTCCCACAGATAAGTGACTTCTTCGCCAGCCGCCATCTTTTTAAGCGCCGCGCCAAATTCCGCCATGGTTTCTACGGTGAGCGGCTTTCGACCTAGCACGCGGCGCGAGCTATCACCGCGCCCGATGCCAACATCGAAACGCCCACCGCTTTGCGCCTGAAGCGTGGCATAGAGGCTGCCAGCCACCGACCATTCGCGCACGCCCGGATTAGTCACACAGGGGCCAAAGCGCATCTTCTCCGTATGTTCCATGCACATAGCAATCGTGACGTAGCATTCACGCCAGAGCACATGCGAATCAAAAAACCAAGCGTATGTGAACCCGGCAGCTTCTGCCTGCTTGCACAGCGCAACGGTACGCTTGGGATCAATATCGCCTTTGAAGGTGACGCCAAATTCCATGTTGAATGCTCCTTAAAGGGAATATATGGCAGCGAGGCACAATGCCTGCGTTGAACAATAGGATTTTGAAGCTAATTAGACACCTACTCTGTACTGCTTGCAAACACGCAGGCGATCATGGCATCAGAATCAAAACGGGGCATCCTGCAAGGAATACCCCGTTTTGGGCTTGTGCGACATGGTTGTCTAATGGGACATAGGCGCAAATTCAAGGTACGCCAATTCGCTGGACGTACGGCGTCTGATCCATATTGAGGTGCCATTTGCACGGTTATAGGGCGCGTCATTCACGAAACAGGAACGCAGCAAACTTACCGTTTGCCGACTTACAAAGCCAACAGCTAGCACAAGGATATGCGGAACAGCCGGCGTATCTTGACCCATCCGTTCTTCATAAACTGAAAGCTGGGTTTGCTGGCGTGCCATACGCAGCACATTAGCGCGCGTCTGCTTCCGCTGCGCGGCTGTAGGCGTACTGCCACTGTACAGCGCGGACTGAATACGCTCATCGAGCCATTGGTCGTGAGGTAAATTTTGCCGCTTAGAAAAAATTCTATGTTGAAAGACCTGCATAACCACGCCCGGCTCCGTTGAAATTCAATTCGGAAAGGGAGTCGCCCAGTTTACGACGCAAATTTTCGCGCGCGTAATACAAGCGGCTCTTGACGGTACCGACGGGAACATCCAGCAGCTCAGCAATTTCTTCAAGCGAAAGATCGCTTAAATAATGAAGCGCGATCACTGCCTGCTGGTTAAAGGGTAATTCGCTTATGGCCTGCTGTACTGAGTGGATGTTCGGGCGCGTGCCATGAGGGACTCATCAGCTGATCTACCAGCGCCTCCAGCGAGACACGGCGCTTCTGACGGCGGGTAATCCATGTATAGCTGAGGTTGACCGTGACGCGGTAAAGCCAGGGCATTAGGGGTAGAGAAGTGTCAATTCGGTGAGCGTATTGGTGGAGTTTGAGGAAACAGTCCTGGGCGATATCGTCGGCAACAACGTTGTCGCGGGTGATAACCATGGCCGTTCGGTACACTTGCGAATAATAACGGTCGAACAAAACACCTAGCGCATCAAAATCGTTCTCGCGCAGCCTTTCGACAAGCACAGCATCCGTCGGCGCATTTGCATCTGCCGCGTCCGCCGATGAGTTGTCTACTCTTAGAATCATCCTTCACTCCGTGAAACTCGTAATATTCGTCCGATGGATTTGGACGAGTACTCTTCAAAAAAGAGCGCAGCAACTATTTTGCAGTAAGACGTTTCAAAATCCATACGATGCAAATTATGATGTTATTGTTAGTTTTATACAAGTGTCATGCCGTTTCAATTGCTTTCATTTGTGCAATTTGAAAAATATTGAATGATTGCAACGTATTAAATAGCTGCGCTGAGTGAGATTTGCTATGGCTCCAAAAGGTATTTGTTAGTTTCTTATAACATTGAAATAATTGACGTAATTTATAGATTTTAGCAATACAGATTGATCGATTCTTGTGGCTGACGTGAGGTAGAGACAACTGTCTTTTGGAACATTTGCCCCGAGGGATGCCTTGCCCCTACAGCACAACGTAGAGGTGCAATCAGGCAGCACCAGGGAAGATGTTTAAGGCCGGTTGCAAAGGTGATTGCGCGAGAACAAACTTGCCCATCTTTGACCACGCGGCTATAGTGGATCGCATATTTACAGTTGAGGCAGCACATGCAAAGCCAACCTAGAGACAACTTCAGCGGCAAAACGCTCGGTCAATTTGAAATTCTTGAAGAGATTGGACGCGGCGGCATGGCGACGGTATATCGCGCGCG
>CAZBPB010000388.1:0-3242 GCA_964493565.1 uncultured Pleurocapsa sp.
ATCAAAATTTATCTAAGCAAAATCGTTGTTTCTAATTATGAAAATCTGGAACCCGCCAGCAATTGGATCAAACGAATCTGAAATCGGGAATCAAAAACACAAACGATTCGTTAGTTGCTCGAATTTATGGAAGATGGGGAATAAATCTGATGCTGCACCGAATAACTTGTTATTATCTTCGTATGATTAACGAGTTTACTTGGCTGCTATGCGTACGGATTCTATGCTACCTTCATTCCCCCGGTTGACCCGCCGTGAGCGCGATATTCTCACGTTAATAGTACAAGACCTGTCCACCAACGAAATTGCCGAGCAGTTGGTGGTGTCGGTACAAACGGTTCGATGGTATATCAAAGAACTCTACAGCAAACTCGATGTGCACACGCGTGAGGAGGCCATTGCCAAAGCCGAATCGCTGATCAGCAAGCCACCATCCCTGCAGGTAGATTCATTGCACAACCTACCTACTCGCTCAACTACCTTTGTCGGTCGCCAGCAGGAAATAGAAGCTATACGAGCCGCCCTGTTGCATCCTGACACAAGGCTTTTAACGCTGATTGGTACAGCGGGCATGGGAAAAACCCGATTAAGTATTGAAGCCGCCTATACGTTGCTCGATTCTTTTCCCGATGGCGTGACGTTTATCTCTCTTGCCCCTTTAAGTGATGCCTCGTTGGTGGCCGAAACTACTGCGAAGTCTCTAGGGTTGAGCGCAAACACTCCGGACATTGTGGTTGCTGCGCTCAAAAATGCGTTGCGTCCCCGGCGGGCACTACTCATCTTTGATAACTTTGAGCACGTATTGGAGGCGACCTCGCTCGTCTCTGAGTTGCTCAGTGTGTCACCTCGTCTTAAAGTGCTGGCTACCAGCCGCGAACCCCTTAATCTTTACGGGGAACAGCAGTACATCGTCCCACCTCTCTCCCTAATGGAAAACGCGACAAGCGCTATGTCTGATGCTGTAATTCTCTTTGCGCAGCGGGCAAAAGCAGTTGATGCGGCATTTACACTGACCCCAGAAAATACGGTAATTATCGATCAGATTTGTGCGCGACTGGACGGAATTCCGCTAGCAATCGAACTGGCAGCAGCACGAATCAGGCTATTTCCGCCGCCAATTTTGTTGAACCGGCTAGATAAGCGGCTCCATCTTTTGACTGGTGGCGCGCGCGATCTGGCAGAGCGGCACCGCACCCTGCGCAGCGCCATTGATTGGAGTTACCAACTCCTAGATGATGATGAAAAGCGCCTATTCCGCAGATTGAGTGTATTCGCTGGCGGATGGACACTGGAAGTATTAGAAGGCATTAGTACGCCGGAACTCAAACAGGATGTTTATCAGATTTTCGATTCACTCATTGCTAAAAGCATGATCAAGGTGGCTTTTAGCAGCGACGAGGATCCTCGTTTATACATGCTGGAAACACTCCGCGAGTTTGCGCTGGAGCAGTTAAGTGAAACCCATGAACTCGAAAACGCGCGATTCCTTCATGCCTCGTATTTTCTGGAGCTGGCAAAAGCCGTTATGAAACTGAAATTTGACAAAGAATCAGAGATATTTATGCGGAAACTGGATCTTGAATTAGAAAACCTGCGTCTTGCGCTAGATTATTTTCACCAGTCAGATGCGATGGCTGAGCAGGAAATCACAATGATTGCCGGGTTGGTGCAGTTCTGGTGGGATCGCAGCCATCTCAACGAAATGATCAGCCGGGGCGAAGCCGCCCTTTCACGGGATAGTAATGCAATCCCGCCAGATCTGCGGGCAGGACTGTATCTTGGGCTTTCATCTGCCTATGGTGGTTTTTACCGGAATGAAGAAGCCGTTCGCTACGCTGAAGTTGGATTGGCGCTAGCGCGCCGATCTGAAGATGTATTCTGGATTCTTAGCGGGCTGGTGGTACTTGCTGCCTGCAATCCACTGCCCGGTGGCAATGAATACGGCATTCAACTATTGCAGGAAGCGCTTGATCTGCTGCCAATACTTGATGATCCAAGTTTTGAACTTCCGATATTGTCGAATTTCGAGGTCAAGCTGTCAAACGCAGGCAAGATGGAACAGGCCACGAAGGTGCGTGAAAGAGCGATCATGCTATCGCGGCAGTATGGTCATCATCGATCGCTGGCCTATGCCTTACAGCATCAGTCCGTTGTGTTGTTTGATATAGGTGACTATGCTGGTGCTTATACATCCGCGATTGAGGGGCTTGAAGCTGCCCAACAAATTGATCACAAGCGAATCACATTTGCGCTGCTTTGCCAACTCGCTGATGCCGAAATTGAGTTGGCGCTTTTGGCGGACGCGCACATAACCTTGGATAAACTGTCGAAGCTAGCAACAGTCGCAAATATCCCGGCAGACTTAAGCACTAGCTACCAGCTCGCCTGTTCACTAGCGCAAAAAGAAGGGGACGCGTCACGTACCAAAACTACCCTGCAACAAGCGTTGGGAAGCGGGCAGAACGTTGATGACCTGGAATTCAAGCTGTATTCACTGCTGCGCTTCAGCGGCAGCTTTGCTGCGCTTGGTGATCACTTCACCGCAGCGCGATTATGTGGCATCGTAGAGCATGCTTGCCAGGCAAATGACATCGAACGAAGCATGCTTTTCTCTGCCCGATTCAACAAAGAAATTGAAGCGATAAGGGTTGCGCTTGGCACTGAAACATTTGCGCGCCTGCAAACTGAAGGCGCATCAATGTCAGTTGAAGCAGGGTGGGCATTGGCATTGGCTCAGGTAAAGCATGTATAACTACCAGTTATTGATGTTCAACCATCGGCGGATTAAGTAATGGGTTTCGTGGATTGTTGCGTTGGTAGCACACAAAGAAGCACTTCCCTCAATGAACGACCCTTTCATCTCATGATTCTTGACTCAAAATAAAATGATATACTGACCTCAATCATATCTCAGCACTCATACGTCGGGGATTAAACTGTGGCGCGCAAAGATTTCATAAAATTATTCGTCCTGGCGTTTATTTTACTCGCAGTCTTTGCGCTTATCGCAGTCGCAATCCGGCCTGCGCCGCAAGAAGTGGCTGTCGTGCCCACATTGATGTCGCTGCCAACAGTGACAGAAACCAACATCCCGACTGATTTGCCCACACAACCCCCAAAGACTGAAGTCCCCACTGAAATACCAGTAGAGCCAACTACCCTACCCGTTGAAGAAGTGGCGGCAGTAGATGGCGAAGTTTCCATTCCAACGGATGATTCACTACCTGCTGTCCCCACTCACA
>CAZBPB010000388.1:3252-3998 GCA_964493565.1 uncultured Pleurocapsa sp.
ACGGCAACTTCAACCTCAACAAACGTTCCGCCTACACAACCAGCGACCGCCGTTCCACCAGTGATTGTGATCTCAAGCACATCAGAACCAGTGGTCGTTCAACCACCCGCGCCGGCGGTGCAAAATGCGGTGGTCATTTCCTTTGAGCCAGAGTCCAGTATTGAAGAACGGGACGCCTACATCGAGGCGATTGGCGGCGAAGTCGCATCTTCGATTGATGAGTTGAATACTGTCGTTGTAAATGTCACCGGGCCAGTTACAGCACAAATGCTGGAAGCGGCACCCATCGTCGCACAGACTGAACCCGACTATATTGCCACCGTGCTTGAAGCGCCGGATGATCCCCTATATGCACAGCAGTGGGCTTTACAGGCCATAGGTGCTGAGACTATTTGGGCGGAACTGCTCAAATAAATAATGGTCAGGGCATCGCTGGTCTTGCGCCGAACACCAAAATTCTACCTGTGCGCGTATTGAACAGCTCAGGCTATGGATCCTATTCTGATATTGCTGAAGGCATCATCTACGCCGCTGATCACGGCGCGCAAATTATCAATTTGTCGCTTGGCGGCGCAAATTCGTCCAGCCTGCTAGAAGATGCCGTCAGCTATGCAATGGCGCATGGGGCACAGGTCGTTGCGGCAGCAGGGAACAATTCTGGTGGGCCGGTTATGTATCCTGCGGCCTACACGCCAGTGATCAGCGTTGGCTCTATTGACCAGAATTTGCAGCCCAGCAGCTTCAAC
>CAZBPB010000389.1:0-3977 GCA_964493565.1 uncultured Pleurocapsa sp.
CTTCCTCCCCATGCCTAAAGGCAGGGGTATCCGTATCGGGAAAACATTGATGAAAACGGGGAAATCCGTGAAGAAGATTATGCAGCCTGCGCCTGCGTGATTCAGAATTTTATGCTGCTGGCGTGGGAGCAAGGATTAGGCACCTGCTGGAAAACCTTCAAGAACGATCTCCGTTTGCGCGAGTTTGTCGGCCTTGGGGCTGATGAAAAGGTCATTGGCATCGTTCACGTCGGGTATCCGGATGAAGCACTGCAAGGGAGCAAGCGCAAATCTGTCCAATCGCGGTTGACGATACTGTGTTAGAGATGCTACAAAATAAGGCGTCAATTCTGTGCGCGCACAGAATTGACGCCCCTGTGGATGTTGATAACCGGGAACTGCGTTTTATACCTTCTGGCTGCGACGTAGTAAGAACTTCATCACTTCGATGACGATCACCAGCACAACGGCCAAACCGAGACAGATCAACCACTGATTGCCGCTCAACGATGTCGTTCCGAGAATGCGCTGCAAAAAGCCCAATTCGGTTGCCAGCACTGTAAATAGCAATGACAACCCGTACAAGCTAAGCTGGCGCATATCGGTCAGGCTATCGGTATTGAAAATTGTCTGTGTTTCGCTGCGGTTGCTGATCCCAATGACGATGTTGAAAAGGGAAAAGACGGCGAAGCCCATTGTTACAGCCAATGCCGCACCCTCAGCTGTATAAACGGATTCCAGATAGAGGGTTCCAATAGACATCAGCAAGCCGATAAAGATGATACGCAGCCACTGCGCACGCGATAATACTGGCTGCTGAAGCGGGCGCGGCCTGCGCTCCATGAGATTTCCGGATGGCTTATCAAAGCCGAGGGCAATCGCAATGGGCACCTGCACCAGAAAATTAATCCATAGGACGGCGAGCGGCGTAAACGGAACCCCGCCTAAAATGTTCAGTGCAGCCGCGCCAAGATAGCTGACAATAAAAGCCACCAATGCGGTCATCTGGAAACGGATGTACTTGGAGAGGTTATCGTAAATTCCGCGACCAAACTCAACCGCCTTGACGATAGTTGCAAAATTGTCGTCGGTCAGGATCATGACCGCAGCACCCTTGGAGACTTCGGTGCCGGTGATACCCATCGCAACGCCGATATCGGCTTTCTTGAGCGCTGGCGCATCGTTCACACCGTCGCCGGTCATGGCGACGATATTGGACTGTTCTTGCAGCAGGCGCACAAGGCGAATCTTGTCTTCCGGGTTTACGCGTGCTACAACACCAATGTTCGGAATCTGCTTGACCAGTTCTTCGTCACTCATGGCGGCGAACTGCGCCCCGGTTAAGGCAGTGCCTTCAATTCCCAATTCATGACCGATAGCTGCTGCGGTCACGGCATGGTCGCCGGTGATCATGCGAACCTGAATACCGGCACTGTGGCATTTTTCGATGGCGGCTTTGGCTTCCGCACGGGGTGGATCGACAATACCAACCATTGCCAGAAGGGTAAGATCGCGCACGGACTCGATCAGATTAGCCTTTGGATCAAAGGTCTGTGGATCAAAGTCGCGGCGGGCGATCACCATTACGCGCTCGCCAGATTTTGCCATACGTTCGTTTTCGTCAAGTGCGAGATAGCGGTTATCGTCAGTGAGCGCCATCGTTTGGCCATCAGGCACCCAGTACGAACCGCCGCGTGAAATCAGCACGTCTGGCGCGCCTTTGACGAAGCAGCGAACCACAGGCTGATCAGCTTCGTTGTTCATGTTGTGGAAAGTCGCCATAAATTTGTAGTCGGCGTCAAATGGCACTTCAGCGACTCGGGGGTAGGTTTGGCGTGCACCTTCAAGATCAATGCCGCCTTTGGCTGCCAGCACAATGAGCGCGCCTTCGGTGGGATCACCGATCAGGCTTTCACCATCAAGGCGGGCATCGGCACACAAAGCCATTGGCAGCATGATCGGGTTGAGGTCTAAGCTGACACCTGCACTATGCAAAAGCTGCCCTTCAGTACCATAGCCTTCACCAGTCACTTTGTAATGATTTTGACCGGGGATCGTAAATTCGCGTGCGGTCATCTTGTTGAGGGTGAGCGTGCCGGTTTTATCCGAACAGATTGCCGAAACAGAGCCAAGCGTTTCTACAGATGGCAAGCGCTTGACAATGGCATTGTGCGAAGCCAGCGTACGCGTACCCATTGAGTAAAGCGTGGTCACGACGGCAGGCATACCCGTCGGGATGGCGGAGATTGCCAGCGCGATGCCGGAAATGAAAATCTGTTCAAAGGGAACATCCCGACCTAGACCGATTGCCAGCATGAGGATAAAAGCAAGACCAGCAAGACCAGCAATGATGATAGTCAGACGGTCTAGCTGCTTTTGCAGCGGGGTTTTATCGGATTCAGTCTTATTGAGCAAGTCGGCAATGTGACCGATTTCAGTACCCATACCGGTAGTGGTGACGATCATCTCGCCGCGACCACGGGTGACAGAGGTATTCATGAAGGCCATGCACAACCGGTCACCCAAGCCAATATCGGGGTTGGCGATAGTGCTGGTATCTTTGAGCGTGGGTGTGCTTTCGCCGGTCAAGGCGGCTTCTTCAATTTCGAGGGTGGCGGCGACGAACAAGCGACCGTCGGCTGGAACACGATTACCGGCTTCCATAAGCACAATATCACCGGGGACGAGATCTTCTGCTTCGATCTCTATTGCATTGCCATCACGCCGAACACGGGCAATATTCTTCATCATCTTTGAAAGCGCGGCGAGGCTGGCCTCAGCCTTTGCTTCCTGATGCAACCCCAAAACGGCGTTAAAAACAGTAAGACCAATGAGCACTAGCGTTGTGCCTACGTCGCGCGTAAAAACGAAACTCAGGATTGCCGCAGCTAAGAGGATAATCTGCATAAAGTCGTTGTACTGGCGCAAGAACGACTGAAGGCCAGACTCTTTCTTCTTTGCTGCCAGTTCGTTACGACCATAAGTCTGAAGGCGCTTTTGCGCTTCGCCTGCGCTCAAGCCTTTCGCAGGGTCTACCTGTAACTTTTTCGCGGCATCTTCTGGCGACAGCGTATGCCAACTGGTTTGTTCGACAGGGGGTGCTGACATATCCAGTCTCCTTAATATATTTCTGGAATAGATCGCGGCAAATAGTCTGGTTCAATGTAGCCGTCTGCTGACTGTCGTTTTGGTAGTTTTACTTTTTCGTGCGGCACTTCTATATACGGAACCAGACTTAATAAGTGAGATATGCAATTCAGTCGTCCGCGCCGCTGATCATTCGAATCAACGATGTGCCAGGGGGCGAAGGGGGTATCTGTGGCGACGAACATTTCATCACGCGCTCGAGAGAAGTCATACCAGCGGCGGTGCGATTCCAGATCCATCGGGCTTAGTTTCCAGATTTTCTTGTAATCCTGAATACGTTCCTCAAAACGTGCGGTCTGGTTTTCCTGGCTGACTTCCAGCCAATATTTGATCAGAATAATCCCAGATTCGACGATAGTTCTCTCTACAGAAGGCACATATTCAAGAAAACGCCTGACCTGATCTTCAGGGGTAAAGCCCATCACACGCTCAACACCGGCGCGGTTATACCAACTGCGATCAAAGAGCATAATTTCGCCCGCCGCCGGAAAATGCGCCATATAACGCTGGATATACATCTGAGATTTTTCGCGGTCTGTAGGCGAAGGCAAGGCGACAATACGAAACACGCGAGGGCTGGTACGCTCGGTGATGGCCTTGATGATGCCCCCCTTTCCTGCCGCATCACGCCCTTCAAAGACGACAATGATTTTTGCGCCAGTATGCTTCACCCATTCCTGAAGCTTGACCAGTTCAACCTGTAAAGGCTCAAGCAGTTCATCGTATTCTTTGCGCTTCAATTTGGGCTTGAGTTCGCCTGAAGGCGCGACTTCCCGATTTTTCTCTTTGTTTTTGTCCTTATTCTTACCCATGGTGTGTAGTCCTCCTCCTATGTTCGCGGGCCTGGCGGA
>CAZBPB010000390.1:0-3972 GCA_964493565.1 uncultured Pleurocapsa sp.
ATGCTGCCATATTTTACCGAAGTTTATGCAAATTCCGCTTCAGGCCACAGGCCGGGGCGGGATGCTGACCGCGTCGTGGAAGATGCCCGCGAAACCGTCGCCCAAATCTTGAACTGCAAGCCATCTGAGATCGTGTTCACGAGCGGCGGCACAGAAAGTAATAATCTGGCAGTACGTGGTGTGACGATAGGTGCGCTGGATAACGCGCCAACTCATGTAGTTTCGACGTCTATTGAACATAGTGCGGTGCTAAAAACGCTGGAACAGGTAGAAGCTGTATACGGTGTTCAGTATACGCTGCTGCCGGTTTCTACGGAAGGCATGGTCAATCCCGAAGGATTGAAACCGGCACTAAGACAAAATACCGCACTGGTCAGCGTGATGGCTGCCAACAATGAAGTTGGTACCATTCAACCTATTCCGGAGATTGCAGCACAGGCAAGGGCGCGGGGCATTCTTATGCATACAGATGCCGTGCAGGCAGCCGGACAGCTTCCCCTGGATGTCAAGGCGCTGGGTGTGGATATGCTAAGCATTTCGGCACACAAGTTTTACGGACCGAAAGGCGTGGGTGCGTTGTATGTACGTGATGGCATTAATTTAACTCCCGGTCAAACCGGCGGAAGCCATGAGGAAGGTCGGCGTGCGGGAACTGTGAACACGCCCGGCGTTGTTGGATTGGCGAAAGCATTACAATTGGCATATGGCGAATTTGATGAGCGAACTGCTTATTTTTCCAATCTACGCAACCAGTTGATTGACGGAGTATTACGTCGGGTACCTAATGCCCGGCTAACAGGCCACCCTGAACAGCGGCTGCCGTGCCACGCCAGCTTTCTATTCGATGGGTTAGATGGCAGCATTCTGATGATGCATCTGGATATGAAGGGATTGGCGGTTAGCAGTGCATCCGCCTGTAAAACTGGTAATCCTGAGCCGTCGAGCGTGTTGTTAGCGATGGGTATTCCTTACGACTCAGCATCTGGCAGTTTGCGGCTAACTGTCGGTAAGAATACAACCGAAGCCGATATCGAATATTCGGTATCGGTGCTCGCGCAGATTGTTGAGAAGTTGTATCGCCTGCGCGAGACCTACAGATAAGTTGAGTTGAGCGATTATTAAGCGCTCTTGAAAGAAGTGTTTTCCTGTGAGTAACATGAAACCACGTGTCGTCGTCGCCATGAGCGGGGGCGTGGATAGTTCAGTAGCTGCTGCGCTAATGGTGGAGCAGGGCTACGATGTTGTTGGCATGATGATGCGCCTATGGTCTGAAGAAACGGTAAGCGATGGATCGCGTAATCATAATCGCTGTTGTACCCCTGACCAGATGAGCGATGCGCGTCGTATCGCGGATAAACTGAAAATTCCCTTCTACGTACTGGATACTAAGTCTGTGTTCCGTAAGACGGTGGTGCAATATTTCATTGATGCTCACCGTGAAGGCATAACACCGAACCCATGTTTGGAATGTAACCGACACATTCGCTTTGACTTTTTGCAGCAAAATGCACTGGCGTTGGACGCTGATTATCTGGCAACCGGGCATTATGCGCGCATCCATCTGGCTGAAGATGGCAAATTCCAACTCAAGAAGGGCTTGGATGATGCCAAAGACCAGAGCTATGTACTCAGCGTGATGGGACAGGAACAACTTGCCCATGCCATGTTTCCTGTAGGCGAATATTCTAAGCCAGAGGTTCGTGCCTTAGCGCAAAAGTTTGGTTTACCCACTGCCAGCAAGCACGACAGCCAGGATTTGTGCTTTTTAGGTGATGGTGATTATCGCCGCTTTTTGCGTGAGAATGCGCCCGAAATGATGACTGTTGGGCCTATCGTTCGCAGCAATGGCGCGGTGGTGGGAGAGCATCACGGGTTGGCCAATTACACTATTGGCCAGCGCAAGGGGCTAGGGGTATTTGCTGCCGAACCGATGTATGTGATTGCAGTGAATCCGGCTGCTAATGCGCTGATTGTGGGTACTGCTGAAGAATTGGGAAGTGCGACACTCATGGCGGGGCGAGTGAATTGGATCGCGGGCGAAGCACCGGCTAATAAATTCAACGCTGAGGTAAAGATTCGTTATAAGGCACGCCCTGCAAATGCGAATATAAACGTCCTTGACAATAAGCGCATGCAGGTGATTTTCAATTCACCACTGCGCGACATAACACCGGGGCAAGGGGCTGTTGTCTACGACGGAGATATATGCCTGGGCGGGGGCATCATTGAGAAACCCGCGATGTAAAAGCGGACACTTGTTGATGTCCGTTGTCTATCAAACAGCATACTACCTCAGTAGTTCTGCAATCTCTGGCGCAAATAACAGCATAATGATGGTTGCAATCACAATATACTGCCCGTATGGCAGCGGTGTGAACAGGCTGTAATGCCGCCCTGCCAACCGCCTCACGATCAGATACACAATTGCCCCAAGCGCACCTAGGAAAACAGTCATAAACATGGCGATGATCAGCGATTGCCAGCCTAATATTAAGCCGGACAGTGTGATCAGCATCACATCTCCATAACCGAAAGCTACTTCCTCAATTTTTGAGCCGCGCATAGATGAGAGAATCGCGGTGAAGATGAACCCCCCAAGATAAAGCAGGAAGAAGATGCCAAAGCCAAGCAGCGCACCAAGAACTGCTTCGCCTAAATTCGGGCCATAATCAATCAGGATGGCATCGGCTAATGCCAGTAGGCACGAAGGAATGATTACCACAAACAGAATCAGGCGATGTTCAAGATCAATCACTGTGATAAGCATGAAGATCGCCATATAAAGCAAGTAGATGATGAACTGCGGTAATGTCATCCGCACATCATCCTGGAATGTAAATAGGGTCATCAGAAACAGAATGATGGTGGTAATTTCGGTCAGCGGATAACGCCAGCGCAGACGTATTCCGTTTGGACCGCTGCGCTTCTTGAAAATAAAGGCGAGGATTCCCGACCACGCAATAACCGGACGCGCGGTTCCATCAGCATAATGCGGTAGTTTTGGATTGGTTCGGTGTGGCAGATCGTCAGATAGTATGTTGACTATGATTCCTGCAATCCAGCCAGCAAGCGTGACAAGGATAATGCTGATTGCGTTAATTTCTATCATGTGGCCTTCAAGGAATGAGCGGGGCTGGTGGCAGCAAAGTTAACGATACAACCAGCACCGCAAGAATCGCCAGTACCACTGAAACTATAATCGCAGTTTTGCCTGCGTTTGATAAAGGGATTTCCGGCACAGTTGGCGTGTCGCCCAGTACAAGCTCAACTGGCGTCACATCGGCGCTGCGTACCTGCCACGCGGCGACTTTTTTGGCCGCTACACTCACGATCACCATCAGCAAGTCTGGATAATTCCACTCGCGAATATCGGTTGGCGAAGGCTGCGCCTCATGGTGGATGTGACTGTGATAATAGCCGATGACCTGCTTGCCAGATGTTTCCGCACTGCTTATTGCCTGAACCAATGCTGCTGGTTCGATCACAAAGGCGCGTTGGGGCGATTTAGCGATATTGGGTATCGAAACCGCGTCGGTAATCGTGTGATCTCGACCAACAAGTACCCCGCATATCTCCTCAGGCGCTGCCATTTCCGCTTCGGTTGTTATCTGTTTAGCCAGGCTGCGTGAGAGTTGAAAAGCCATCGTCACGAACCAATTTCAGGCACAATGAAGGTTTCAGTGTGCCTACAGCGAGGTGGGTTACGCGTTTCGTAGAACAATTCTATTGCCAGCGTGTATTCACCTGCCGGGTCGTGTTCGCGTGAACGCAGATGCATGGTGAATTCCATATCGTGGTGCATGGTTTCGATGATATTCAATTCGGCAACAATATTATTGTTTGCGTCACGTGCAGTCATGATCAGGTTTGGCCGCTGCTGAAATGGCGTGACCACTACATGTACAAACACGCGAAATCGGTCTGGATAGACGGCTATCTCCACTAGCTCAATTTCTACTTCATCAGGGGGGC
>CAZBPB010000391.1:0-3929 GCA_964493565.1 uncultured Pleurocapsa sp.
GTGCGGTAACGGAGGATAGAGAAGATGGCGAACAGTCCAAAACCGACACCAATGCCAAGTTCGGTATTGTTCATAAGACCGATGACGAAAAAGATAACGGCGCTGAAAGCGACAAAGGTGAACACATAATCCTTGTCACGCTGTCGCGGATAATAGATAAAACGGGTAATGACAATGACCACGACCATATTCAGGCCAAAGCCGAGCATCAGATCAATGAGCGAATTCATATTGGGACATCCCCTGCATTACTTTATTGACCACGCGAATTTGCGACTTAAAGTTGTTGCGCTTTACGTCTTCATAGAGCGAGTACACACCCGCCGTGTATTTGCTATAGGACTGCGGGCGGGCATTTAATCGCCGCATTTGCTGGATGATTTCGGCGGATTGGGAATGCTGCAATTGTTTAATCTCGACGATGACAAGCCCGGGCAAAGCGACAAAGTCGGATTTCCATTGATACCTGAGGTTCATATCCAGCGTCACCCGCTCAGGGCGGAGTTTGCTCACCAACGTCATGCGAACATACTCATTCCAGAGCTTCGGTTCTAACGCATCAGCGGCGCGGGTTGTGTGCTGATGAGCAAATTCGATAAGCGGATCGGCAAGGTGTGTGACCAGATCGGGAATGGACATGCGTGACTTGATGGTGCGGCTTTGGTTGGTACGATGCTTGATCTCGAAAAAGGCGATGTTGGTGTCTACATATTTACGCACGCGCACTTTATAGCGCGAGGCAAGGCGATTATGGTGCTGGTTATAGAACATGAACGCGCGGGTATCGAAATACAGCGTGCGGTAATTGTGCAAGCAGGTATTGTTTATGGACAGCACCCGATAATCGCCGACCAATTGCGGCAAGATGGCACAAAGTTGATCCATGCCGATGATGTATTTGGTGTCCACGCGGTTGAGCAGAGCAGCATCCTGAATTTCCGACAGGCTGATCGGCTCAAAGTCGGTGACCAGCGATGCCAGATAATTCAGATTTGTAAAGCGTTCTACACCGCCAGTGATGGAATACAACTCCAACATCTCTTGCCTCCACAGGATTTCGCCAATTCAAACTGGCCCGTATGTAGGCATTAGATTAGGGGGAAGATGTTCAAATCTTATTCAGAAAATGTTGGCTGATTTATTACTCGCTTTAAGCGGCTGCGCTCACATTTCAGCGCCGCAAGGACATTCAACTTATAGCTCTTGTACATCAAGCTATCGTCTTGAGATACGAGATATGCATCAACGTATCAGGGATTGGTGTGCCAATGATTTTTGAGTTTGATGCCGAAATAATCTACTGGCGAGGGCCTGCCCCGTTTTATTATGCGCGAATGCCGGAAGATGAGAGCCGTGACTTGAAGGGCATATCGAACTTTTTCACGTATGGCTGGGGTGTGATTCCGGTACGGGTTCGGATTGGCAAGACCATCTGGAAAACGTCGCTGTTTCCCAAAGATGGACGATACCTTGTGCCGATCAAAGCGGATATTCGAAAAGCGGAACAAATTGAAGAGGGCGATATCGTGGCGATATGGCTTGAACTTCAAGAATAACTACAGGCTAGCGAGTTATATCTCCAGATGTTTACTAAGGGCTGCGATTTGCGACTGCCGAAATGCCTGAACAACGGGCAAATCGTGATCGAACTGGTCAAAACCGTGAAATGCGCCCGCGATAACATCCAGGTCACATTCCACGCCATAATCTCGCAATTTTTGGGCGTAAGCCAGAATTTCATCATAGAATAAGTCGAGCGTACCGACGCCGATCCATGCTGGCGGAAGGCCGGTTAAATCTTCCCTTCGAGCGGGAACAGCGTACGAAGGCAGATTTTCCGAGCCACAGGCTTTTGCTAAATACGCTTCCCAGCCGAAACGATTGTTTTTGGGCGACCAGGTTAATAAATCTGCGTGGGGAACGTCGGCGCGAAGGGCTGATCGGTCATCGAGCATGGGGTAAACCAGCAGTTGAAATTTAGGATGTATTTGCCTTTCATCATAGACACGCTGAACGAGACTTGCGGCTAGCCCCCCGCCAGCGCTTTCGCCACCAATGGCAATACGGTTCGGATCAATTGCCAACGTTTCGGCATTTGCGTGAACCCATTTCAAGGAGTCATGGCAGTCGTTTAGCGGCGTAGGAAACGGGTATTGGGGAGCCAAACGATAGTCAACAGACACTACAACAATGCCTAACTCGCGGACGAGGTTGAACATCGGGCGATCATTTTGTTCCGGCGTGCCAATGACCAGCCCTCCCCCATGCAGCCACAGCAGAACGGGAACAGACGTGGTTAGTGTTTGAGGCTTGTAGACGCGAAGGCGAATTTTATGCTTGAGATCTCGACTCTGGGCAAATCGCTGATCAACTTGAATATCGTCAGGAACCTGAGATTTGGGCTGAAAGCGGGCAAGCCACTGAATAGGCAGGACAGTCCAGCGATTAAAGGGTATGCGTGGGAAATTCTGTACTCTGTGGCGCAGTTCCGGGTGAACAGGTGATAGATCACGCGGCATGTCGTTCAATAATTCTCATGCTGTAGGTTTATTTATCCTGATTCTACGGTTTAACTCTAACCGTATCCGGGAATGGTTGGTGAGCGTTATCCTCTGCCCCGTAGTATAGATATTCGAGCATAGCCAAACCACCCCGTAAGTTTAACGGGGCTGCCGATCACTGGCTTCCCACGCCATACCTTACCGCACAGCACGCGGTTATCGCTTTTCAGCGATGTGGACAAGAGCGCCGGCGCGATTCCATCAACTTTCTTGAGGTCATCATCCATCGTATTTATTCAGCGGCGGGTGCGCGCTTCGGCACGCACCGCCTCCAGGTTGACGATTTCTGCCACGTCGTATTCAGTGACCAGCGCACCGGCTACCGGGCGCAGACGTAGAATTGCGGGAAAGTGGCCGATGCGCCCGTGCAGCTCTGCCAGCAGCGCCGCCGCCGCATAATTGAGCGAGGGAAGCACGAGCAGCCAACCGCCAGACTGCCACTCATCGGGCTGGATGCCGAGATCGTCCAGCAGGCGGACGATCTGCGGCTGAAACGGCTGCTGAAGATCAAACTGGGCGCGCACATCCTGGATGCGCTCTGGTGGGGCGCCGGTGAGCGTAGTGAGCTGGTCAAGCTGGCGCGGCGTGAGCGGGTGCGCGAAGTTAAGGATGATCATGGTTAGTCTGATCCATATAGCATATTTAATTGATCTGCTGTCCAGATCCGCTGCGCTTTTGATTCCGCGTTTGTCAGTAACTCAAAGCGGGCACCAAACTTATCTTTGTCCTGGAATGTGCCGACTAGCTTATCTTCCCATACATAAAAACCAATTCCTTTGATTGCCTGCTGTCTATCATATGGCAATGAGTGTGCAGTCTTTACCCAACCAACTTCATCACATACCATCTCGACAAAGTTTTTGAAACCGATTGGGTAGTGGTCATCTCTAAATGACGGCGGATTCTTTTCTGTTGAATTTACATCAGCCAGTGATTGATCTTTAGGGAAATGCAGGCGGAATCCGGTAAGAAATATTTGGCCGACGGCACCCAGCTCATAAATACGCTCTCCGTCAACTTCAACTTCCTCTAGCAAAATCCGAACGCGCTCGTCTATATCCTTTATTTCGGTAGTGTCAAGCGCTTTTCCCCGTTCAAAAGCTGCTAAAATGTTTGCATTTTCGCCAAGTAAATCATAGTCAAATGTAATAGGCATCGGCGGTATATCAATGATCTCGGAGAAGGATTCATGCCTGTACAGAACAGGAATTCCAAGAGCCTGACCAAAAACGACGGCAATCGCTATCTGAGCCTTATAACCTCCGGTGGCGTCGATCACGAAGTCGGCAGCATTGAAGTAATCTCCGTAGCGCACCAATTCGCCTAGCTTTCTTACTAAATTTCGCAATCCATAAACTTTGAAGCGGG
>CAZBPB010000392.1:0-3918 GCA_964493565.1 uncultured Pleurocapsa sp.
AAATGCGGGAAGTTATGCGTCAATACATTTCCAGTTTCGGCTATTTCTATTATTACTTTAGCGGCCACATAGTCGAGGTTGGAGAGTTGCGCGCTGCCAGTTAGGCAGCCCCGTTAGGTAGTGTGAATGACAGGCGCGGAGCAACAGCTCCGCGCCTTTTTTGTTATCTGGCACAGGGAGGTGATGCAAGCAATGAAACTGCGTGGGGTAAGAGGTGCTACGACCGTTGATGAGAATACTGCGGAAGCCATTCTGGCGGCCACGCAGGAATTATTGGAGCAAATGGCCAAGGCAAACAATATTGATGAAGAAGATGTTGTAAGCGTGTTTTTTACGGCGTCTCCCGATTTAAACGCTGCATACCCGGCAAAAGCAGCGCGCGATATGGGCTGGCGGCGCACCGCGCTGCTAGGCTGCCAGGAAATGGATGTTCCCGATGGTATTCAGCATTGCATCCGCATTCTAATCCATTGGTCAACACCGAAAGCATTGGATGAAATTGTGCATGTGTATATGCGCAGAGCTTTGATCTTGCGCCCAGACCTTTATCCGGATAACAAGCTGGTCATAGACGATATCTACGAGGAGAAATAATGATTGTTGTTATGAAGCACACAGCGACCCCTGCTGAAATTGATGAGGTGGTCGCGCGGGTCAAAACCGATGGTTATACGCCGCACATTTCTCAAGGAGAAACGCATATGATCATCGGGCTGGTCGGGGAAAGCCCGACGCCGCTGCGGGAAGACAATTACAGCTCGATGGAGGGGGTTGAAAAGGTCGTGCGGGTTTCCTCGCCATATAAGCTGGCGGGGCGTGACATGCACCCCGACGATACCTATGTTCCGCTAAACGGATCTGCCGCTGGAAAATCGAAAGTGCTGGTCATTGCGGGGCCGTGTTCAGTAGAAAGTCGCGATCAGATTATTGACATTGCTTGTGCGGTCAAAGAAATGGGCGCGACTGCGCTGCGCGGTGGGGCGTTCAAGCCGCGCACATCCCCGTACAGTTTTCAGGGGCATGGTGAAAAGGGATTGCAATGGCTGGCGGAAGCGCGTGAACTGACTGGCCTGCCGATTGTAACTGAGGTGATGGATCCGGCGCTGGTGCCAATGGTCGCCGGTTATGCTGATGTGCTTCAGGTGGGCGCTCGCAATATGCAGAACTTTGTGCTGCTGAACGAAGTTGGCAAGAGCCAGCAGACGGTTTTGCTGAAGCGGGGTATGGCGAACACGATGGAAGATTTGCTGATGAGTGCTGAATACATTATGGCACAGGGAAATGGCAAGGTGATGTTGTGCGAGCGCGGCATTCGCACATTCGAGAAATATACCCGCAACACCTTCGACATCAACGCGATACCTGTTCTAAAACATCGTTCACACCTACCGATCATTGCTGACCCCAGTCATGCGGTAGGATACTCAGAATACGTCAATTCAATTGCGCTGGCGGCGGTGGCGGCGGGCGCAGATGGATTGATTGTTGAAGTACACCCGACCCCCGCGAAGGCCGCCAGCGACGGACGACAGAGTCTTGATTATGCCGGTTTCAAGAAATTGATGGACTCGATTCAACGCGTGGCTGAAGCAATCGGGCGGACTGCGTAATGTCCGCCGGTGGCTTTAAGTGCCGCCAACTGGCGGTCGTGGGTTTGGGATTGATGGGGGGGTCGCTGGCATTGGCGCTTCGTCCATATGCCGATACGGTTGTTGGGATAGAGCCAGATGCTGCGACGCGGGAATTCGCGATTAAGCAGGGCATCGTTGATAGCGCTACCGATGATTTGCGGACTGGCGTACATGAGGCAGATTGCGTGATCTTATGTGCACCGGTACGTACCATCGTTCAAATCGTAGCAGGCAGGATTGGCGCATTTCTACGCGCTAATACGCTGCTGATTGACATCGGTAGTACAAAAGAGGATATTTGTAACGCCATGGGCGGTCTGCCTATCGGTATTGGCGCGGTAGGTGGTCATCCGATGACCGGCAAGGAAATGAACGGCATCGAAGCCAGCGATGCGGCGCTGTACGAAGGGCGACCCTTTGTGCTTTGCGTTACGCGCCGTACCACACCAGCCGTTCGTTTGCGCGCGTTGGCGTTGGTGGATGCGCTTCAAGCGGTGCCCATTGAGATGGATCCACATCAGCATGATCGCGTGGTGGCCGCCATAAGTCATTTGCCGTATTTGCTGAGCGCGGCGCTCATGGCGACGGTTGCGGGTGAGGGTGAACGTGATGACTCGGTATGGAAACTGGCAGCCGGTGGTTTTCGCGATATGTCACGGTTGGCGGCGCAAGACCTTAACATGATGGGCGACATTCTGAATACCAATCGTCAGGCTGTCGCAACACTACTCGCGCTGTTTCGCGTACAACTAGCGATGATCGAAGCGCGGCTAATCTCCCGCGAAGATGATGCTCTCGTAGATATTTTGCGGCCTGTACGCGATGCTCGCCTGAACTGGGCGAAGCAATATGACTCGACACGACAATAGGCAAATTGCGATGCATTTCATTAAGGATAGCTTTGCTGTCAGACCGGGCACGCCACTGCGCGGCGAGACCATTGTTCCCGGTGATAAATCTATTTCCCACCGGGCGGTTTTCTTTAGCGCGATAGCGCAGGGCAGGGCGCATATTAAAGGCTGGCTTCCCGCCGGCGATACCGAAGCGTCATTCAATGCGGCGCAAGCATTAGGGGTTCCGATTGAGCGTATCAGCCCAACAGAGATGATTATCGAAGGGGGCAGACTTCGTGAGCCAGAAGGGGCGCTCAATCTGGTAAACGCTGGCACGGGCATTCGGCTGCTTACGGGCATCATGGCAGGACAGACTTTCCCAAGCGTGCTTGACGGCAGCGAACAACTGCGCCGCCCGATGAACCGGATCATTACGCCATTGCAAATGATGGGGGCAGATATTCAAGGCAAAGATGGCTATGCGCCGCTGTCTGTAAAGCCAGCCGAACTGCGCGGCATTGAATATCACATGCCGATGGCCAGTGCGCAGGTCAAAAGCGCAATCTTGTTAGCAGGATTATTTGCTGACGGGACGACCATTATCGGGCAGCCGGGGCCAGCACGCGATCATACCGAGCGTATGTTGCAGGCGATGGGCGCAAAGCTCACTTCTGAGCCGGAAACCGTCGTGTTAGAGCCGGGAAATCCGCTTAAAGCTGTTGATTTCACCGTACCGGGTGACATTTCTTCAGCAGCATTCCTGATCGTTGCAGCCTGTATCATCCCTGATAGCCATGTCACCTTAACGGGCATTAGTCTGAACCCGACACGCACCGGTATTCTGGATGTACTGCTGGAAATGGGCGCGAATATCACGGTTGAGGAAACCGGATTGGAAGCGGGCGATCCTGTAGGGACGATCACCATCAAACACGGTCAGTTGAAGGGCATCCGTATTGGCGGTGATATCGTCGTGCGGATGATTGATGAATTCCCGATTTTCATGATCGCGGCGCTGGCTGCTGAAGGCGAAACTTATGTGCGCGATGCTGGCGAACTGCGCGTAAAAGAGACAGATCGCCTTCAGGTGATGACCGAAGAATTGACCAAGATGGGCGCGCAGATCAATGAGACGCCAGACGGTTTCTATGTTTTCGGGCCGCAGCAGTTGAGTGGTGGAGAAGTCTATGGTCATGACGATCATCGCATTTCCATGAGTCTTGTGGTTGCCGCGTTAAATGCCACCGGGCATAGCAGAGTGATGGATGCGCGCTGCGCTGATGATTCATTCCCCGGCTACGCTGAGACGCTGCGAAAACTCGGCGCGTCAGTGGTGGTAAATCACGAGGAGCAGTAGGCACTTCTGATGAACAAGGTTGGCGTTATTGGTTGGCCGATTGAGCATAGTCTAAGCCCGGCTATGCACAACGCTGCATTTCAATCGCTGGGTATGC
>CAZBPB010000393.1:0-2180 GCA_964493565.1 uncultured Pleurocapsa sp.
GCTGTTCAGAGTAAGCGCCGTGAACACCCTGAAATGCCACGCAATCAGGCAAAATAAGCCCCCCTGATATCTGCTACATAGAATTGTGAGCGGTGCGTCATGCTAACACAATCGTCCTTGCTAAGTCAACGCGAATTGACACCCGAAAATTGGTAGTGCTACAATTTCTCTAATTGCGGTCATATAAATGGCAACACCATGCAAGAAACACGACGTCTTATTCTGGATATTCTTCGCCGTCAGGGATATGCCACCGTAGACGAACTTGTCGATCAACTGCGTGAGCAGCGTGGTGATGAAATCACCTCGGTTACGGTTCGACATCATCTGACCCGGCTTCAGGAAGAGGAATTAATTACCTCGCCCCAGCTTCGACGCCGTACTTCCCCCGGCAGACCGCAGCACGTTTACGCGCTTTCTAATAAGGCGCGAGAACAATTCCCCAGTAACTATCAACATATTTTCTGCGCGTTGATGGATGAAATTCGCAGTCAGTTATCTCCTAGCGGCGTGAACGTGCTGCTGGAAGGGGTGACCACCCGCTGGTCGCAGCAAGCTGCAATCGGGGAAGTAGCAATGCACGACAAGATGAATCTGGTTGTCGAATATCTCAATCAACATGGTTACGAAGCCCAATGGGAAAGCGCGCCCAACGGCTACATTCTGCACACCACTAATTGCCCATACCATGCAATAGTGTCACAAAACGACTCGCTGTGTGAAATGGACTTACGGCTGGTGGCCTCACTGCTGAATGTAGTGCCGCGCCGTCTTTCGCATATTATTGCTGGCGATACAAGCTGCTCATATTTGATTCCGGTCACTGAAGCTGAAGAATTATGATGATTCTGGTCTTTTTTATTGACCGTTGATCCTCAACTTGATACAATGAACATATCCCATATTTAGGAGAGGTGGCTCACAATGGCTGCACACGAGCCTTTAGTACAGGTACAACCATTGGAACTGATTCAGGAAGAAGAAATACTGTCGGTGACCCCGGCAGCTCAGCAGATGATTAAAACACTGCTGGAACAGCGTAATATCCCCGATCACGCACTGCGCGTATTTGTTTCTGGTGGTGGCTGCTCCGGTATGCAGTATGGTATGGCTTTTGAGCAATCACCGCGTGATTTTGATACCATTGTGGATGTCGAGGGCGTGCGCCTGGTCATTGATCCAACCTCACTGATGTACTTACAAGGCGCGAATATTGACTATATTGACAGCCTGATGGGCGGCGGGTTCCGTATTGAAAACCCGAACGCTGTTTCAAGCTGCGGCTGCGGTAGCTCATTCCGTACCAAGGATAATGCTGAAGCATCCGATGCTGAGGCTGGCGGTTGCTCCCATTGCAGCCATTAGCTTAAGATCGTGAAATTAAAAACCCTGACTACGTAGTCAGGGTTTTTAATTTCGGCAGTCATTTTCCAATTTATGAGCGGCGCAACATACTAACGACCAGCCCTAACAGCCCTAACCCACCAACAATCAGGATCGGTAAAATTGGCGGAACACTCCCGTTTGTAGGTGCTGCAGTTGATTGTGGCGCTTGCTGTTCCTGAGACAGCACAATATCCGGCGTAGGTGCTACGAGCGCCGCATTAGGTGGATAGGTAAATGTAGGCAGCACCTGCCCGGGCACTTCAGTCCCGGCACTTCCAGCGAGGAACCGCTCAAAGGCCGTCGCCGTTAGCAAACCGCCCGGCGTTTGGGTGATAGCATTTTGTGTACTGGTTGCATTCCCCGCAAGCGGATCGAATGTTGGCTCGGCGGCAAGATCGATTTCAGGAACCTGTGAGATATCCCCTGTAACGTTTACAAGCTGACCAAAAACCCACCCCCTACCATTAGGCGACGGTGGGTATTGAAACTGAAGCCATTCAAAATGGCGACCGACCACCGGATAAACATCACCGCTTCGTATCGTACCAAGTTGGCTTGCGCTTGTATCTGGCTGGGTACGAACATTGGCAGTATCAATTGCTTCCAATACGACCGCCGCCGCAGTTGTTGGCGCTGCTGTAGGGGGAGTAATCACCAGACCGGGCACAGTAGGTGTGACCGGCGTGGAGAGCTGAATTTGCGCCGGGGTTGCCGTTGGCCCGGTTTGCGCGTAAGCGACGAGTACCGGCATCAACATGGCTGCCAGCACCGACAACGCAAACCGGATTCTAAAG
>CAZBPB010000393.1:2190-3911 GCA_964493565.1 uncultured Pleurocapsa sp.
TAATCTTGTAAAATGCATACACCCTCTTTATTGCCATGTAACCCGGTTATCGGCGATGTTCCTACCTTGTTCTGCCACAATGCGCCGCGATCCATTTGACATAAAACCCTGATACTCCTGATTCGGAAGGCCTTCTACCGTCCACGGCCCGATAACAAATGCAGGGCGTGGGTGCTGCTCACAGGTGGTACAAGCAGCTGGTATCCACTCCCCGTTATAGCGCCGCGCAACGTGCATGTGAGTGCCTGTCGAAAACCCGCCCTCGCATGACGGCCTGCCAATGCGATCTCCGGCAGAGACCCTGGCTCCGATATTAATGCGTCCTTCTGAAGCGATATGCAGATAAAGCAGCGTCCAGCCAGTGCTTTCATCGCCGTCACCGTCCAAATCAAGGACGACTGTCCCCTCATCAATCCGCGCAATCACGCCTGATGCAGATGCTGTAGCGTAATAAGCTGACAAGTAACAGGATGAGTTCACAGTATCCAGATCATCTGGTGGAGCAAAGTCAATCGCCGCCCACGCGCTTCCGCTGCCCCACCCCCCGTGTGGGCCGCCCGTATAAAACCATGTTTGCGATTCATCGAACGGAAGTATGAGTTCCGGTTGTACGAGATCGTCCGGTACTAGCGGCTCCATCACATTCTGAAAGGGATCGCCGAAAAGCGCGCGATATGTAACGATGAATCCTTCTTCTGAAACATCATTCACCCATTGTGAATAGCCGCGTATCCGGCTGAACAAAAACTGTAACCCCGTGCTAGCAGCGTTAATTTCCTGATTTGCCCGTATGCGTGTGCTATCTGCCAGTTCGAATGTGCGCATCTGCTGGGATTGTTTAGCGTAGTATCCGCGATTCAAATTATCCGCTGCCCATGCCAATTGCAGGTATAATCCTTCACGGGCGACACCATTGGCATATGCCGGCGCCCCTAACGGATCTTCCTCTTCAGCTTCTGTAACGGTTTCACGGGACAGCCAGCCACCTGTATACTCAATCAGCGCAAGCAGCAAGCGTGGATCAACACTGTATTCAAGTGCCACACGATTGACAACCTCGGCGGACGTGAGTTCAACGCCGTTAACTTCATCAGTAGCGCGGGAGATGAACCTGTTTTGCGCTTGCACGAAGGCTTGAACATCAAATTCACCCGCGCCGGGCGCACGTATCAATTTGCTATCAGGCAGTGTCAAATAGTCCGGCGCATCCACCAACGGTGTTGATGGCAATTCAATGGCTTGCCCTACAAACAGTGTGTTCGGGTCAACTATATCGTTAATTTCCAGCAGCGTTTCTACAGTTGTGCCGTATTGCAGGGCAATAATCGTCAAAGTATCGCCGGGCTGCACGACGTAGCGCGTAGGTTGCCCTTGAGGCGGCCCGGTTGGCAGGGATACTTGCGTGCTCTGAGCGACAGGCAGTGATGCAGTTGGCGGCAGCGATACGATGTTGGTTGCTTCTTCAGGCAAGAATGTGGCTGTGATCACGATGACTTCGGGAGTATCGCGCACACAGGCAACCGCCGCGAGCGCAAGCAGCAAGAGCGCCAGTAATGATCGTTTCACACGTAAATTCGTTTCCGTGCCTCAATACTTCTAGAATTGTACACTACAGGTGGGTTTACGCCTCGCAAGGCGCTATACTATAGGGTAACGATTCATCTGTGAACCCTATTGTTGTGTTTGAAGGAGATACTTGATGGCGACCCATGATGAAGTGG
>CAZBPB010000394.1:0-3904 GCA_964493565.1 uncultured Pleurocapsa sp.
CTGCGGGGTTGGGATAACAACGCCCAGCGATGCCGGGTCGCCAATACTCGCATGGAATGCCAGCACATAGTCACCAACGCCAGTTGCGCCATAGCTGCTCATCAGGTAGTTGAAATACGACAGATCAAGTTCAACGGTCGGGTCAAGATCGGCAACTTCAATGGTCAACAAAGCGTCCAGATTATCGGCGTTAAGCTGCCCATCCTGATTGCCGAGGAACGAGCCAACCAGCGAAGTGCTGCCACCAGCGCCATAGCACAGGTTGGAAGCGCCAGCATCGTCGCAGGCTACTTCATCACCACTGCTTGTGGTCAACGGGTTGTTATCAGCATCGGTGAGCAAAATCTTGGGGTCAAGATCGGCACTCACGGCGATCAGATAAGTAGACAGCGGCACGCCGCCGGCAATCATGGTCGGGCCAGCGAGTGCGTTTATCGGATCGCCATCACCATCATCCGCGGTCAGTGCGAATCCTTCCAGAATTAGCAGGAACTCCCCTGAAGAACCGCCTAAGCCAGCAACGTATAGCGACACATCCATGAAATCGTCAGTCGTGTTTTCAAAGACTACCGACGAATTGAGACTGTTTGCCGCAAATTGCCCTGTGGTTGGCAGGTTTCCGAAATAGGACGCGGCATAAGCGTCGTCGTCGTTGCAGAGGGCTTCGTTGGTTTCCGTCGCGTGTACCGCAAGCACCGGGTCAAAACCATTCAGTCCGACGACGGTTGCAATATACGTGCCGGGGCGAACGCTGGTATTAAATTCAATCCCGTTGATAATGGTCGGGCCATTTTCAGGGCATTGAAAATCAATCTGTGCAGATACGCCTGTGAAAGGAATTGCGGCAATTGACAGAACGACGATGATCAAAATATATATACTGGAACGGCGAATGCTCATTGATTCCCTCTCCTCAAAAAAGAGTTTAACCCTGACCCCATTAAAACATGGATTTTACAAATCCACTTGCAAAAAAGTTGAAAAATCGCAATTTTCCACTATGACGCATTAAGGTGCAAAACTTCCTGCGGGCATTGCTTCGCCCAAATGAACCGCCAACCGTCCCTGTGCAGGGGCAGCATCAAATAGAATATCGCATACTGCTGGAACTGCCGGTCGCGCAGGGCTGTATGTGGCAACATAACTGCTCACATTTGGAAAAGTTTGCCAGTCGTATGGTGACCAGAGCGCGACGGCAACAGTCTTGTTCTGTGGAAGGGCGTTCACTAGTGCTTGCTGCGCTGGGTTACTGATTGCGTTCTGGGTGAATACGATAGCCGTGTCAGCATTTTGTGCCGCTGAAACCGCCCAACCAATTTCGTCCTGTCCCGGCGAATCGCTAATGCCGACCCATTGGGTAAGTTCAGGATTGGTATAGGGCAGGCAAGCGTCGCGTATCTGGTAACGTGTCGCTAGAAAGATAATGGCTACGCGGCGCGAAGTATCCACAGGGATGAGATCCGCTTGATCGCTGGCAATCGTTACCCCTGCGCGGAACAGGTTGGCAACCGCCTGCACATGATTTTCTGTGCGCATGCGCGCAGCCGTTGTTGCCACATCCAGTGGTCGCCAGTTCATCAAATCGTACTGCTGTTTCGCTTCAAGAATCCGCCGCGCCGATTCATCAATGCGCGATTCGGGAATGCGCCCATCACGAACGGCGGCAGCAACTGTTTGAATTGCCTGTATGGCTACTTCTGTGCCGGTGCTGGGGCCAAGCGCCAGCATATCCACGCCAGCCTCAACAGACATCAACACTGCGTCATAAAAGTTATAGGTTAAATCAACGGCATTCATGTCCATTGCATCAGTCATGATAATGCCGTTAAAGCCCATTTCTTCGCGCAGCAGACCAGTTACAATCGGGGCAGAAAGCGATGCTGGCATATTGGGTGTTGGGTCAAGCGCGGTAAACCACAGGTGTCCGACCATAATCGCAGCTACGCCGCTCTGAATTGCGTCCCGAAAAGGAGCCAGTTCAACCGTTTCAATGCGTTCGTGGTCAAGGTCAAGACGCGGCAGTTCGGCATGCGAGTCTGCGCTGGTTTCACCATGACCGGGGAAATGCTTGGCGGTTGCCATGATATTCATCAACTGCATACCGCTGATATAGCCGCTAACCGCCTCGCCAACCATGTCCGGGTCGCTGCCAAATGCGCGCCGGAAGATAATCGGGTTATCCGGGTTGGTTTCAAGATCAGCCACCGGTGCCAAATTCATATTCACGCCAACAGCACGTAGTTCTTCCGCCACAGCAATCGCCATTTGCTGGGCGGCATTGCGCCCCGCTGCTCCCATGAGCAGCGGCGTAGGCATCAGGGTAAAGCCAGCCTCAGGCGCAAGTCGAGACACAACGCCGCCTTCTTGATCGGTAGCAATGATCAATGGCGGCGCATTCACCTCCTGCATTGCGGATTGCATAGCATTGGTAAGCGTGGCTACACCTTCCGGGCTGGTTATGTTATCCGAGAACAGGCTGACCGCGCCGGGCTGCCACTGCCGCAAAAATTCCTGTGATGGCTGGTTCAACATCGGGCCATGCAGCGTAACCATGAACATCTGCGCGATTTTCTGCTCAAGCGTCATCTGCTCCAGAATCGCCTCAATGGTTTCATCTGCCCGTGCTGGCGAAGGGGCAAACATGAGCATACATAACAATAACAAAACCGGCACCGAGATCATCCGGCGCAAAATCTCCGGCTTTACATAAAGCCAGACATCACTCTTTAGATTGACATATTGCATAGGCTGAATTTATTCCGATTGTTCGTTCAAACGATACCCGATACCGCGAACGTTGACGATTAAATCTTCGTCCAGCCCCATTTGCTTGAGCTTGCGGCGCAGGTTACTTACATGGGGGCGAATGACTTCGCGGGCTTCGGCTTCTTCCACTGAATAGCCACGCACTTCGCGTACCAGTTCATGGCAGGAAACCACGCGCCCTCGATGCGCTGCCAGATACAGCAGCAGATCAAATTCAGTCGGCGTAAGATCAATAGGGTGATCACCAACAGCAATCTGATAACGACCGGGATAAATCGTGAGTGGCCCGAGCTGCATAACACTGGAAATCGGTGGTTCAATCATCGGCATTTCGCCAGTTGCCAGTCGCGCCTCAGTGAATGGATCGCGAATTTGCCCGGCAACCGCAGGTTCTTCAGGTGCGCGGCTCAGCTCCTGCACATTTGCGCGGATAGCTTCTAGCAGCGCCCGGCGGCGTTTTAGCGCCCGCGCCCGTTCGATGCCCTGTGCCACGCTGTGACGGATATCCTGGCTGGAACTCGGCTTGATCAAATAATCATGCGCGCCCAAACGTAAGGCTTCAACGGCTGTACCCAGGCTGGGATAAGCGGTCATCAAGATAACCACAATATCCGCGTCCTGATCCGTAATACGCCGCACAAGTTCCACACCATCCAAACCGGGGGGCATGCGAATATCCGTTAAAATCACGTCAAAAGTCTGATTTTTGAGTACTTCCATCGCATCGTCACCGCTGGAAGCCTCGCGTACATTATAGCCGACGCGTTGCAGCGTTTTGCTGACGGAATAGCGGATAGCCGCTTCGTCATCTACGACCAGCACTGATGCCGGGTCAAAAATGTCGGCTGCCATATGACCTCTAAAATGTGTGTTATAAATGCGAAAACTCTATAGAAAATTAAGAATACCTTGTGCTGGGTATTTTGCAACCTTGTGTGTACTTTGGTAAGTTAAAACGTAAGCCGTCTTACAGCTTCAATAAGGTGATGTTTTCTCGCTCCAATCGCGCCGCCAGCCCACCGGGAAATTCGGCGGTTGCGCCGGTTTCACCCGTCGTTAGCACTTCTACTGCCGCCAGAATGTGCTCATGTCCAATTTCTTCATTAATGCCCAATGCTTTGGCGACGTGGCGCAAAAA
>CAZBPB010000395.1:0-3894 GCA_964493565.1 uncultured Pleurocapsa sp.
TTGCCAGCAGCGACGCCAGAATCAGCACTGCTTCCAGACCTTCGCGGAACACGATGATGGCGGCGTTGCCGATGACTGCTTCAGGGGCACTGCCAGAGCCAAGCAACACCTGACTATCAGCAAGGGCAGCACGCAGTGCGCCAATACCCGCTAGCACTTCATCAACGGGCGCGCGGGTTCCAAGCAGCGTTGCCAGACCGCCCTGGCCTTCATATCCCTGCCAGAACAGGCTTTCCACACGCGCCGCCAACTCTGGCGCGAAACCGCGCAAGCGCTGTTCCATACCCATTTCCAGCAGCGCGTATGCTTCCAGCCGCGAAGATTCGGCCAGCGTGTATTCGCCCTGTCGGGCTGCGCCTTCCAGCGTGTCCAGTACCGAGTAAATCACATCTACATCCGAGGCGGCGTTGGCTTGCTGCCATTCGGGTGGCAGCAGTGCCGTCAGATCGGCTTGAATAGAAGAAATGGTGGCTTGCAGTTCGGCAGGTTCAACCACCTCGCGAATCTGGTTTTCGGCTTGTGCCAGCGCAGCATTAACCCGGATTGTGGCTTCGGCGTCTATGCCCAACAGCGCGCCTTGAAGGTCGAAGAATGCCGCCGCTGCGCCTTCACGGAAGGTCAACGCTTCCTGAATTTCGATGTCGTTGATGACCTCGCCATTACGTACGCCGCGTTCATATTCGATAGGCACCAGTGAAATGAAGCGCAGCAGTTGCCCTGCGCGGCGCGCAGCTTCTTCTTCAGAAAGTGGCGCAGCGCGAAATCCTGCTAGTATCTCGTCGATACCAGCACGCGCGGCGGTATAGGCGGCATCATCACTGGCGAGGGCAGCACTTTCCAACGCCTCAAAAGCATTTGCCGCCTCGAACTGGCTCTCCGCGCCACGCTGCTGTGTGTAAGCATCGCTGAGAATAGCGAAATAGCCGGCGGCTAAACCTGCTTCCTCAGAACGGCGCATGGTGAATTGGCGATCTGCCGCTGCATCGGCGTCGTTCAGCGCCACGTTTAATTGGGTCTGATAGGTGTCATACAAATCGGCGGTAACTGCTGCCAGCGCGTCCTCGCGTGAGGTTTCCTCGGCTGCCAGCCCGGAAACGGCCAGCGTTGCATCTGCGCCGGGACGCGAAAAACGCGTAGAGGGGCGGTAATCGCGCAGGGTCAGCCAGCTTTCGGCAGTTGCCGCATCGCCAGCTTCCAGCGCATCGAACACCACCAGCGCGCTGCCATGCAGCAAGCCCGACCAGATGCGCCCCCGCAATCCCGCCAGCGCAAGAGCATCGCCCTCAGCGGCAGCGGTTTGGGCTTCGGTGAGATAACTGGTGAGTTCATCGCCCAGCGTTTCATCTGCCTGAGCGATGATCGGGCGCAAGCTTTCAAAATCAGTCCGGGCTTCGGCGGCGGCGAGGACTGCGGTTTGAGTATCACCGCTTAACAACGCGCCCTGCGCATCGAACAGCGCCTGACGCACATTTTCAGCCAGCGCGCGTGGCGATTGTTCTTGCCCGAACGCTGCCCCGGCAAATACCAACAGCCCCAATGCGCAGAGGAAGCAGAACCATATACGGCGGAATTTCATGGATTACTCTTGTGAACGACATAGGGCACAGCACGCTGCGCCCCTACGGATTTTTGATACTGCATGGCGCTTGCCCGGCAAAGGTCACTCCGCCAGTTCGATATTCAGCAGGGCTGCTGCCTGCGCGATTTGTCCTGTAATGGTGTCTGCGCGGTCTTGTGCCTCACTGCCGAAGAAATCTGCTTCTTCAGCGGTGAATACGCGGCCATCCAGTTCTTCGGCATACAGATCAGCAACATAGCCGTGAAGATCGGTTAAGCCTTCGCCAATGGCGCTATCGAAATCTGTGCTTTCGGCGGCAACCAGCGGGCTAACGCTCTGGTACACGACCTGCAAACCGCCAAGGATGTCCTGAATATCCGATAGGCGGGAAATGGCGACGAAATCGGTGCGGGTGGCATCATCACCCGCCACAAAGCGCGATTCCTTCCAGGAGCCGAAATACTCGCTCATGGTGGGCACCATCACTACCAGCGCGGTGAAGGCATCCGATTCATTGGGTTCCCATGTCCCGGCAGAGGCTGCCAGCTCCTCAGAAACGCTGTTCAAGGTTTGAGTAGCAGCCAAAAGTACGTTTGCATCTGGCAGCAGTTCAGCAAAATCCTGTTCGCCGTTTCCGTCCAGATCAACCCATACACCGCTGCTGTAATCAGGGACGGTGCTCCACAGGGTGGCTTCGTTGACGCCGAACAGGTTGCCGGGGCGCTCGAACACGCGGCCATCGGGCAGTTCCAGATTGTAGGTGACGCCTTCAACCGGGTCTTCCGCGCCGGAAGCACCGGCGTCAAGGGTCACATCATAGTCTGCCAGCGTAGGTACACCGGCGACGATGCCTTCCATCTGCTCATAGGCAGGGCTGGCAACAATCCATGCTTCACGGGCAGCCAGCACAAGCTGTGCGGCTTCTGGATTTTCAGCCAGCGCTTCATAATCAAAACCGGCAGCTTCGGCGAGATCGTAATACTGGGAAGCAAGCGCTTCCAATTCAGCCGTTGCGTCTGTAAGTTCTACCGTTTTGCCCAGCAAATAAGTCTTGATCGCTTCTAAATCGGCAGCTTCTGCATTCTGCGCCAGCGCGGGCAGCGCAGCAGTGGTTACTAGAAGACTTGCCGCAAAAATTCCAAGAATACGATGTTTCAACATGCTGTGAATGCTCCTTCAAAAACCAATGAGGGGCATGATACAGGAAGATTTGTGTTTATTTCCACAAGTACGGTCAATCCTGGATTTGCGCGCCGGTATGCTTCAAAGTTCTGCTTCAGAAACCCATTACTGAGGTGAGTAAACTTCGGCGCTGACATTGATTAATTGTGATTTGAATACTGGTTAAATTTTGTGACTTTTTTCACGTTTACGGCGGGTATGCGGCATCAATCGGTAGGCGGGTAGCTCCCAACGCGATCAAAGACTGGTTGCCGGTTGCCGGAAGATCAAAGGTAAACAGGGGAATGTTACTGGCGATAGCGCGTTTTGCCGCATGCATTGCGCCGCCGTCAACGGCGGTTTCTACAACCAGCATCCTGTCACTAAATGCGCTGATCAGACGGTTGCGGGCAACCAGTGCAGCGGTTCTCGCAGCGGCAGTAGGGCGTATTTCGCTGATCAGCGCGCCACAGCGGGTGAGTTGTTCGGCGAGCGGTCGGTTTTCCGGCGGATAGATATTGAGGATGCCCCCGCCCAGTACCGCCAGCGTTCGCCCTCCGGCAGCCAGCGCCCCCCGATGTGCGGCAGTATCAATGCCCGTCGCAAGCCCGCTGACGATCACATATCCCCGTGAGGCAGCTTCATAAGCGAGCCGTTCCGCCGCCTCCGCTGCACGGGGGGTGGGCTGCCGCGTACCGACAATCGCTATTGAAGGCACATCAGAGGTAGGAATAGCGTCCTGAATGCCGCGCCAGAACACAATCGCGGGCGGGTCGGGCAGATGCTGCATTCGTGTAGGATAGCGGTTATCGCCAATGATCGCGTAGCGAATATCTGCATTGTCCCATGACTCTAGCTGGCGGTTCAGCCGATCTATTGCTTCAGGTTCAATGGCGCGAATGCTGGCGGCAATCTTCGGCCCGATGCCACGCACACGGCGCAAGCTGGCTTCGTCGGCACGCAAAATAGCTTCGAGATCGCCCTCAAAGAGGCTGCTTAAGGTCGTAAGTTTGTTTCCGCCAAGGTGATCAACCAGCGCCAATGCTACCCAACCGGCGTCACTCTTCCTCATAGTATTCGATGATCGAAAGCAGCATAGCGTTGATGAAGGTATTAACCTGACGCAGCAAATGCGCCCATTCCGAGGCGTTGCGAGGCGGGGTGATTTCTGACCA
>CAZBPB010000396.1:0-3891 GCA_964493565.1 uncultured Pleurocapsa sp.
CACGAACCAGAAAGCTGGCGCTGCAGCGCCCATGCCTGGTTATAAGGGATAAGTCCAATATCTTGAACCGCTAAAACCATCGCTTCATCCAGCCGTGATAATCATGCAGGTCGTTGTGGCGTGTGCATACAGCTTGCCATTTGCGTCGGTCAAACGCCCCTGTGCAGTCGCCAACATGCGCCCAAAATGTAGTATTTCTGATTCAGCCCGCAATACTCCTGTATCTTTGGTGATCGCCCGCACCAGATTGATGTGAAGTTCCACAGTGCCATAGCTAACGCCAGCAGGCAGCATGGTTTGCACCGCGCAGCCCATGGCTGAATCCAACAATGTAGATGCCAGCCCACCATGAACCACGCCTATCGGGTTGTAATGAAATTCTTGCGGCACACACTCAAAGACCGCCCGGCCTTTTTCGGCGCTGACCAGCACAAAATCCAGCACGCTGCTGATCGGCGGAGGGGAAAACTCACCCCGCAGCATGGCATGCAAATATTCCAGACCGCTTAACTGCCTCCCTTTCGCCGCTGCAGCAAGGGGGTCGTCCCACATAATCGTACGTTCACGTAAAGGCTTTTCTTCAGTCACAACATCCTCACAACTGTATATAAGTCTCTATTCGACGCGGTTTACAGGAAAATTCTTGCGCGGTTTGGCCTCAGCGAATTTGCGCCACCACCGTTATAATTCGCCCCAACTTATAACACCGGAGTTTACTGAATGCTGCGTAAAATACTGCTGTGCCTGCTGCTGGCATCGGCATTTTTATCTCCTACCGCCGCGCAAGATCAACAAGGTACACAGGGAACCCTGATCCCGATAGGCGGCGGCTATGAAACCCTGCGCGGATTCATTGAAGCAGCTCTTCCCTACTGGCAAACGCTGAACACCCACCACTTCACAATGCTGATGCTGCCGCCAGCCTTCAGCTACGATCCATACGCTCTTTCCACAGCCGAATTACTGGATAACAGCTATCTAGCAGATTTACGCCGCAGTCAACTTGAAGAGGCCTGCCGCGAGGTGCTGGCATCTCAAACGATTGAAGGCATCCCCTGTAGGGTTATCGTGCCGCCAGTATATACCCGCGAGGCCGCGCAAAGCGATCTTCTTGCCCAATTCTTCAGCGATGATCTGGCAGCCATCTATTTTCTGGGCGGCGATCAGATCAATGCTATGAATATCATCGCCAATACGCCTTTGGAGCAGGCGATTTCGCAGGCATTTCAAAGAGGCGTGCCACTGGGTGGCAACAGCGCTGGAGCAGCCCTGCTTGCACAGCAGATGATCACCGGCTATGCGCCAGATCATGATCAGAATAATGGGCTGCATGAAGGTGCTGTGCTGCTGTGGAACCAGCCAGATTCTGGCGAACGCGGCCTGACCGTTGGCATAGAAAACGCATTGATCGAAACGCATTTATGGGAGTTGGCGCGCTTGCCACGTATATTGAACCTACTGTCCATCGAAAATGCGCCTCATGTTGCCATCGGGCTTGACGGTTCTACAGGCGGAGTGCTGCAAAACGAAACTTATTTTGGCGATATATTTGGTCAGTACAGCGCCGCTGTTTTTGATGGCGTCAGCTTAGGGGCATCAGAAAACGCGTCCTTTGGCGCGAATGGCGTTTTAAGTATTCATAACGTGCTGGTTCACCTGCTTGCGCCCGGAAATTTTTCATACAATCTCACCACGTTACAGCCTTCATGGACAAACCATTTAGAAGATGGAACGCGCGATTTTTCAGCATTTGTAAAGCCACAAAACGCTGGTGACCTGTATTTGTACGGCAGCGCGCCGCCGGCATCCAGCTTTCCCAATAATGCTGAAACGCTGTTAGTGCTGGTCGGCTTTCCTGATGAATCGCAAATTACCAGCACAGCCGAACAATACGCGGGAGAGCGGCATATCATCTCGTTGTTGGCTGGCGAGCAACTGCAAGACAAGCTGCCGGAAGGCGCTGCGCTGAGTGACTACACCTTCATTACTGTTATCGGTGGTGATCAGGCGCTGATAGACATTGACCAGCTTCAGCCGCTTGTTGAAATGTGGCACAGCGGTACCACGCTGTCACTTGGTGGCGCGGCGGCGGCAGTTGCCGGTCAAACGTATGCCGCAAATCCCGCGGTCAATTTTGCGACAGACGGCGCGGGGGTCATCGAAACCCATTCACAGGCTTCCTTCATCGTTGGTGGAACACGCCTACGCCCCGGACTTGAATTGGTTGACATCAATATTGAGCCACATCTGGTTGATAACAATCGTTTTGGACGGCTGTTTTCACTGGGGTTTAATGAAAAGGATGTGCAGGTGCTAGGGCTGCCTGCCAATACCGCCGTGCGCTTCACAGCAGATGGGGCGTTTGTTCAGGGCGAGAGTGCGGCCTTTGTACTGGATTTAAGCGACTCGACATTGGGCGTTGGCGCAAATAACGCCTTTGTAATCGCCAATGCGCTGCTGGATACATTTGCTGCCAACGAACGCATCGAAGCCGTGAGGCCGTGATCACTATCTTTCTCTGAAGATGACCGACAGCCTGTATAGCAATCCTGAATATAAAAATAAAGATACGGTATTAAAAGTCAAGCTGCACTATGGGCGAGTTCAGGCGTTGGCGCATAGTGGGGTTCAAAAAAGGACTTTTTGGTGACCAATGCCCAGGCCATATGGAGCAGTTTACGGGCAGCGGCACACAAAGCAACTTTCTTAGGTTTTCCGCGAGCAAGCAGGCGTTGGTAAAAGCAAGCGAGTGAAGGGTTGAAACGCACAGCAGGAATAGCGGCAAGATACAAAGCACGACGTAACCGTTCATGCCCGCCACGCCCAATGGAGCGCTGACTGTGTAATGAAGTTCCTGACTGCCGGGTATGGGGAGCAAGACCTGCAAAAGCGGCTGCTTCCTCAGGCGAGTTGCAAGCAGTGAAATTAAGGGTAGCAGTGAGTATCCATGCGGCGGTATTCGCGCCAATTCCGGGAATACTCTGTAGACGGACAGCCGATGCCGTCCACTCATGCTCCGCTGCCAGTAAAGTTTCAATTTCCTGATCTAATTGGCTGATCTGTGCGCTGAGGCGTTGAATATGCTGTTCGAGCCGTTGTTGAATGCTGCTGACAATGGTTGCATGGTGCTGCAGCGCATGAAGCCGGTTGCGCTCTTGTAAGCGCATGGCCACTAGATCGTCCCGATAGGCGAGACGTTGCTGCAATTCATAATAAATCTGTGGCGGGGGTGTCCATGGCGTAAGTGGCAGCAGCATCCCTAAGCGTGCCAGCAAGCGGGCATCCACCGCATCGGTTTTGGTTTGCTGTAAAAGCATCTTGGCAAAATAACGTGAGCGGATAGGGTTGATGACACTCACCTGCAACCCCGCCTCATACAAGTAAAGCGCCATCTGCATCCAGTACGTTCCTGTCGCTTCCATGACGACCAGACAATGCCGCGCTTGTGCAACCAGAGGCGTGACTTGTTGGACCAGTTTCTCCCATCCCTTGCGCGTTTGGGCAATGGTGATGGGGTTGCTCAAGGTTTCGACACTACTTCCCCAAGATAGGGTGGCAGTTTTAGCGGCGATGTCTACCCCGACAAACAGGCTATAATCGTTCATAAGGCATCCTTTCAGTTTGGGTCATCGGTTGCCGAGGGGCAGACACACCCTTTTCTTATCGATACGTAGTCACTAGCTACTGGATACGGTTCTGGGTTGGTCTGTCCCATTCATATTGGGGTAGTTTCTTTTTTACGTGGTCTGGGCCACCGGGCGGTGTCTCTTACTCTCCAATATGCTCGGTTGTCCCACTCTACTGTAGGCTGTGTCTATGTACAAAAAGCGAGTGTCGTTGGCACTCGCTTTTTGTTGTCCCTCGGCTTAGGACTAATATATAAGGGCGGTT
>CAZBPB010000397.1:0-3891 GCA_964493565.1 uncultured Pleurocapsa sp.
ACGGAACGGCGCAGAAAAACATTGCGCGCAATTCCAAAGTCGGCTAAATAAGCGTTCCGATCCTCATCAAGTAGGATATTACGTGGATGGATGTCTCGATGAATAATGCCTTCCCGATGCGCCAGCGCAAGTGCGGAAGCAATCTGATCCAGAAACTGTGCGATATCAGTTAGTTTCCACGCGTCCTGCTTCGTAGAATCGCGCAGATTGCTGCGAAGCCAACGCATGGCTAAATATGCGCCATCTGGATCACGCCAGTAATCATAAAGTGGCACAATATGCGGGTGCTCTAGCCGGGCGATAACCTGTGCTTCTACCTCAAACTGGCGGATAAAGTCAGGATGATTCGCATATTTAGGAAGTATCATCTTAACAGCGACTTCACGACCAATTCCAGTCTGGTAAGCACGGTATACCGCACCGAAGCCGCCAACCCCGATCCGTTCCCGAAACTCGTATCCTTTAAGTATCATCCCATCCAGATCGCGAATATCCATAGGGCACCTCAGTTTCGACGACAATTAACAATGTTGTATTCATATTAGGGGAATATTTTATCAAAACGTAAAATCCCCCCCACTTTTCCCCCCACTTCGGGTGGAGACATCCCCCCAACGCAAATCGTATGGTAATGACAACGACCGCACCGAATGAGGAGCGAAATCATGTTTACCGGTCACGATCATTACCGCATCAATCAGCTTCGTCGGGAAGACGTCATCCGCGCCGCTCGTCGTGAACATTTTCTACGGCAAGCACAGGAAAACAGCCCTAAAACGCGGCACGCATACATGACAGCGCTTCTCTCTCTGCTCCAGTCCATCGCACGCTAACCCGTTAACGCCGAACTGTAGTGATGTAAAAGGGGAAAATCATGAACAAGTTATTCAAACTCGCAGGCATCACCATACTCGCTGGCAGCATCATTTGCACATCTTTAAGCGTCAGCGCTCAGAGTACTGACGTAGTTGATGTCGGCAGCTCCCCTTCACATCCAGCATTCGTACACTTTGGCGTCGGTTATTACTACCAGCTTCAGGGCGATCAGGAACGGGCAATCACCGAATTCACGGAAGCGATTGCGCTGCTTCCACAGTGGGGGAACTCATATGCTGCGCGTGGCGATAGCTACGCAGCGATCGGTGAATACGAACTCGCCATTCAGGATTACAACCTTGCCATCGAAATCTACCCGGATTTCGTAAGTGCGCTATATACCCGGGGACGTGCCCTCCATGCAGTCGGTGAAATTGAACTGGCCGTTGCTGACTATGAGAATGCTATCAATCAGTGGCCAGAGTATGCACTGCCACATCAAGGGATGGGCGATATTTATTATGAACAGGGCGATTTAGAGCTGGCGTTAGGAAGTTATGAGCGTTACCTCTCTTATGTCGGCGTCTATCCTAATGAAGATGAAGTGGCAGATGAGGGCATTATTGCCATCGTTGCCGAACTTCAAGAAACCGTGCTGGCAAAAGCAAATTAGGTTCGCCATTCGAAACGAAAACGCCATTTTGAAAAAGGGGGGTGAGATAGTGTTCACCCTCCCTTTTTGTTTCTCAAGGTAGCTTCTTTACACACAGCGCGCCCGCAAACCGTGCTATCATCGTGTTAAAGGTGGCAGCAACGGTTTCAGGCGAAGGATAAGCAATGTCTGCAAATGTTGAAGCAATGGTGCGTGAAGGAATTGCCGCTGTCAAAGGGAACAAAAAAGAAGAAGGCCGCATACTGCTCACTAAAGCTGTCGAGCTCGATCCTTACAATGAAGAGGGCTGGTTATGGCTAAGCGGAGTAGTCGAGGGACAAGACGACCAGCGAACATGCCTTGAAAACGTGCTGGCAATCAACCCTGCCAATGAAAAAGCGCGAAAAGGGTTAGATTTTCTCAGCGGAAAACCGCTAGCTCCCGCCGCACCAGCCCCAAAGCCAGAACCAGAACCTATCATCCCAGCCAACGCTGCCGCTACAGTAACCAGTGTCGAGTGGGATTTCGGTGCAACTGAAACGAGCAGCCCTAGTTCCGGGCGCTCTGTGGACGAACCTAGTCCGCAAGATTACGATGATTGGGTGAGCGGACTCGGACTAAAAACTGAGTCAAACGACACTGGCGACTCGCCGGTTGTCGCCTCACCTTTTGTTGATTTCGACGATGACTTCTTTAACGCTGGTCCATTTGATGAGCCACAGGATTCCGCCTTACCCGCAGCAGCACCTGAACACGAAAATTTAAGTCCCGCTGTTGCCCCACCCATATCTCAAAGTATTCCATACACACCGCCACCTTCAGACTTTGGTGAGGATATTCCACCATTCCCATCGTCAGAACCTGAACCTGCGGCTGTCCCTGCGCCGAAGGGCGGCAAGCGCCGCGGTGGTAAACAAACCGATGACGGCTTAGGGGCACCTATTGCGGTGGCAGCGGCTGCCGCCATGCCCATGCCGCTGGAAACGAATGACAATTTCGATGATTTCGGTATTGCTGCTGAGATATTCCCGATGATCCCGAAGTCTATTGCAGCAACACGTTTGCCCGGCACCAATGAGCGCCCTCCGATTTTGCTGGTGCTTCTCTCGCTGCTGCTAATTGTTGGCAACGTGGCACTGGCAGTTACGGTGGTAATGAAACTGATCAACCCTGCATAAAAAGATCACGCAGAAGCCTCCCTAGACAGAGCAATGCCTGTTTGCTACAATGCGTCTTCGAATGTTCAATGAACAATGTCGCGCGGAAAACCGCGCGCTGTGATCTAGACAGAGAGAAAAATGGCGAATCACAAGTCTGCTATTAAGCGTATCCGCCAGTCGGAAAAGCGCCGCGCGTACAATCGCACTTATCGCACCCGCACCCGCACCTTCGTAAAGCGGGCGCGCATTGCTCAGGAACAGACTGACCTTCAGGCCGCGACTGAGGCAACCCGCGCTGCGGTGATTGAGCTGGATAAGGCTGCCAGCAAGGGTGTAATTCACCCTCGTAATGCCGCACGCCGTAAGAGCCGCCTGATGAAGAAGCTGGCCGAACTACAAGCCTAGTTCTTCCAGTATTTCCCGGTACCCGTTAAATAAAAGCCATGCACAAGTTTGTGCTGGCTTTTTTGTGTTTTCATGAAATTTTGCGTTAGTACACAAGGCTACTTGGGAGGCAGCTCGAATTTGTAGCCAATACCGCGAATTGTTTTCAGGTAGATAGGCCTGGCAGGGTTACTTTCAATCGCGCTTCTAAACCAGCGAATATGCACGTCAAGCGTGCGTGTATCTCCAAGATAGCTCGTTTGCCAGACTTTCTCCATGAGACGTCCCCGGTCAATCACCTCACCCGGATTGCGAAAGAAAACTTCTACCAACTGTGCCAGCTTAGGCGTTAGCGGGGTATCCTGCCCGTTAGTTGTCAGCAAACGACGGGAAACGTTCAGCGTGAATGGGCCATAAGATAATGTTTGGTCAGGTTTTCCGTCCGGCGTTTTACCAGAAATCAGGCGTTCAACAGCATTATTGAGTTTACGAGAAGTAAATGGCTGGCTAAGTATGATATCAGCCGGGCCTTCAACGCTGCCCTGCCGTAAATGCACAATTGGAACTTCCGGCAGATCCTGCTTGAGCTGCCGGGCAATTCGATCTCCCGGAGTGTTCATAGAGATAGCGTCAAGAATGATTAAATTTGGCTTTAACGCCGCAAAAGCAGCAACGGCCTGCTTGCCGCTGAGCACAGATTTAACGTCATAACGTTTTTTTAACGCAACAGCAAATGAGGTATGCCCTGCGCGGTGACGCTCTACCAGCAAGATGCTAGTTCGGGCCATAGCAACACAAACAATCTTTGTGCAAATTTCGAATGAAGACCTGCATTATACCGTTCTACCGCTCAGTCAAAAAGAGCGATCCCTGCCATTT
>CAZBPB010000398.1:0-421 GCA_964493565.1 uncultured Pleurocapsa sp.
GAAGATGTGGCGAAAATATGTTGAAGATTATCGCCTGATTGCTCATGTGCTGCCCATCAGCCGCGTGATGCGCCAACTACCCGAACTTCGCCGCTATCGCTTGATCATCATCGACGAAAGCCATAACCTCCGCAATCGGGAAGGACGGCGCTATCACGCTATTCAGGACTACATCACCACCAATGAAAGCAAGGTTATTCTGCTTTCAGCGACACCCTACAACAAGAGCTATCTCGACTTATCCGCTCAACTGCGCCTCTTCATCCCGGAAGAGCAAGATATTGGTGTGCGCCCCGAACGCTATATTCAAGAAATAGGCGAACTGGAGTTCATGCGCCGCCATCAGGCGAATACTCGCTCGCTGGCCGCCTTTGAAAAGAGTGAGTACGCTGACGACTGGCGCGACCTGATGCGGCTCTAC
>CAZBPB010000398.1:431-3004 GCA_964493565.1 uncultured Pleurocapsa sp.
AGCTTCATCATCCAAAATTATGCTGAGACCGACCCCACCACCGGCAGAGCTTTCTTACGCTTACGGGATGGCAGGCTATCATATTTTCCCGTTCGAGTCCCCAAAACCCTTGCTTTTGCAGCGAATGATCAGTTCAGCCGGTTTTATTCGGAGGATGTTGTTGCCCGCATTAACGCCCTGAGTCTGCCTCGCTATGGCTTAGGGCACTATGTTTCTGAGAAAGCCGCAAGATCGGCGACACCTGACGAACAAAAAATGCTGGACAATCTATCACGTGCTGGGCAGCGCTTGATGGGTTTTTCCCGAACGAACCTCTTCAAACGCCTAGAGAGTAGCGGCGCATCTTTCCTGCAATCCATTGACCGTCACATATTGCGTAACTACATCTATCTCTACGCTGTTGAACACGACCTGCCCTTCCCCATTGGTACGCTTGATGCCGATACAATCGATCCTGGCGCGGAGGATGAGGATCAGGACTCAGTCTTGAGCTTAGTCGATGGTGAAAACGATGACAGGTCAGAGGATATTCAGATAGAGACAGGGGAAGCCACCAGGCAAGCTTTTCAACGGCGCGCCCAGCAAGCCTACACGCTATTCTCGGAGCGCTACCAGCGCCGCTTTAAATGGCTGCGCCCGACCCTATTCACCGCTACGCTGAAAAAGAAACTCCGTGAGGATATTGACCTGTTGATGGAAGTGCTGAGTTTGTGCGGCGCTTGGGATAATAGCGACGATACCAAGCTGGCGGCACTGCGCGAATTAGTAACTCATCAGCACCCAAAGGAGAAGCTACTTATCTTCTCGCAATTCGCGGACACGGTACGTTATCTGCACCACGAACTCCAAGCCACAGGCGTGGCTTGCCTCGAAGCTGTTACGGGACAGTCCGAAAACCCAACCGAGTTGGCATGGCGTTTCAGCCCAGTCAGCAACGAGGTTCAAATTGAACCGAAAAATGAGTTACGGGTTTTAATCGCCACCGACGTTCTAAGCGAAGGGCAGAACCTGCAAGATGCCGCCATCGTAGTCAACTACGATCTCCCCTGGGCGATTATCCGCCTGAGCCAGCGCGCGGGACGTGTAGACCGCATCGGGCAGCAAGCAGAGCGCATCCTGTGCTATTCTTTCCTGCCTGCCGATGGAGTTGAGCAGATTATTCGTCTGCGTGCCCGCGTGCGCCAGCGGCTCACCCAGAACAGCGAAGTGGTGGGCAGCGATGAGCAGTTCTTCGACGACGACCAACTCGCCGTCCAGCTACGCGACCTCTACACTGAGAAATCCGGAATTCTCGATTTCGAGGCGGATACGGAAGTCGATCTTGCCTCGTATGCCTACCAGATTTGGGCGAACGCGACTCGTGACAATCCGGGGCTGGCGAAGAAAATCGCCGACCTGCCGGATGTCGTTTATTCGACGCGGCACTACGTCGGGTCGATACAGCGTCCGCAGGGCGTCTTGACCTATATGAAGACGGCAGATGGAACAGATTCGCTCGCCTGGTTGGATGAGCAAGGCAACAGCGTCACCCAGTCACAATACACGATTTTGCGCGCGGCGGAGTGCCCGGCGGATACGAGACCCGTGACACGACATCCTAAGCATCATGAGTTGGTGCTGCAAGCGGTCGAACTCATGCGACGCGATGATTACAACGTCGGGGGGCAGTTGGGAGGGCGCACAAGCGCCCGCCGACGTGCTTACGAACGTCTGAAAGACTATATCGATCACCTGAAGCGAACAGCACCCTTGTTTGTCACCCAAGACCTAGAGCGCGCAGTCGATGACCTGTATCGTTATCCCCTGCGCTCGACAGCGCGGGATAGCCTCAATCGCCAGCTTCGTTCGGGCGTTTCGGATGAAGACCTCGCACAGTTAGTGGTTGCCCTGCGCTCGGAGGATCGGCTCAGCCTCATTCAAGAAGAGGGCGAACGTAACGAACCACGAATTTTATGCTCTCTGGGATTGTTTGACTTATAATGATGGGTAGAGATCAGTAAGAGGTGTACAATGTCGGATGTGGACATCAGGGTGACGCTGCCAGCAGAATTGGTCGAGCGGGCACGCACGGAAGGCATTCTCAATGACCAGCGGATCGCGCTGCTTCTAGAAGCGGAAGTCGAGCGCATCGAACGCTGGCACGCGCTTGATCAATCATTGGAGCCGGCGCGGGCAGCTTTTCGTACTGATCACCCGAATATGACGGAAGATGAACTCATGGACATGATCAATAAGGCGGTCCATGAGGTGCGCACTGAGCGGCAGTCAGATGAGGAAGTTGATACCTCGTCGGGACAATCCGAGGCGTGAAGCGGATTGTACTCGACACCAATATCGTAGTCTCGGCGTTCTTATGGGGTGGGACGCCGAGACGGGTTCTTACCGCAGCGATAGAAAACGGCATTCTTCTCTTGAGTTCAGATGAAATTATCAACGAAGTCGAAGAGACACTGAACAAGCTCAAATTTGATGATCAACTCCGGCTCATCGGCAAGACCCGCGAGGAAATCGTAGCGGAATACGCGCGTCTTGTTACGCTTGTACCTCCTGCCCCTGTGCCTGAGGGAACTGTA
>CAZBPB010000398.1:3014-3888 GCA_964493565.1 uncultured Pleurocapsa sp.
GCTACTGCTGTAGGCGGTAAAGCCGACACGCTTGTGAGCGGTGATAAAGACTTAACCACCCTCAAAGAATATCAAGGGATTGCCATCGTTACACCAGCGCAGTTTCTTTCGCTCATTTCGCCGCCACCCACCGAAGCGGTGGATAATTCACCGAGTCCCTGACTTATGCCAACGATCAACCGTGAACGTGTTCGCAAACTCTTGCAGGCATTTGAATTCAGAACGCTGTTTATCGAGGAAATGGGTTGGTCTCTGATCCCTAACCCTCGTCCTACGCCTCTGCAAATAACAGGCGTTGACCTAACACGCACCCCCATCGCGGAGATGTCCGGTGTGACCGTATTCGAGATCGCGCCTGCCAGCGGCAAAGCTCCTATACCCGACGCGAAGACGCGCCGCGAAGTCTATAAGCAGATTGAAGGCATTGCTCACGAGAATCTGCTCATTTTCGTGGACGCACAGACGCTCGACAAGCGCACACAAAGCCTCTGGTACTGGGTCAAGCGCGACGGCAGCAAACTGACGCCCCGCGAGCATCTTTATCTGAAAGATCAGCCGGGCGATCTCTTCCTCAGCAAGCTCGACAGCATGGTGATTGAACTGGACGAGCTGCGCGAAGACGGAACCATTCCAATCACCGATGTCACCGCCAAACTCTCTGCGTCGCTTGACGTGGAACGTGTCACCAAGCGTTTCTACACGGAATTCAGCAACCTGCGTGTCGAGTTCATCGATTTCATCGAAGGCATTGAGCGCGAGGCTGATCGCTTCTGGTATGCGTCAGTCCTGCTCAACCGTCTGATGTTCGTCTATTTCCTGCAAAAGAAGGGTTTTATTCAGAACAATACCCATTATCTCGACCAGAAGTTGGAAA
>CAZBPB010000399.1:0-3878 GCA_964493565.1 uncultured Pleurocapsa sp.
CCGGTGAGACGATGAGCATGACTGACCTGAATGGCAAATGGCGGCTGCTATTTTTCGGCTATCTTCACTGTCCGGATTTTTGCCCGCTAACGCTCGCTGAATTCCGGCAGGTGAAGGATTTGCTGGGTGAGGATGCTGAACTGGTTGATTTCCTTTATATCAGTGTGGATGGCGCGCGCGATACGCCGGAAGCGATGCGCGAGTATCTGGACAATTTCGATCCGGAGTTCATCGGTTTATCTGGCGATGATGAAACACTGGCACAAATTCAGCCGGACTACGGCTTTTATTACCAGCGCCAGCTAAATACGGGATCACAGGCAGTATATATCGTTGATCACTCAACACGCACCTATCTGGTCGATCCCTCCGGGCAACTTCGGGCAACATTTACATACGATGTCGTGCCCGGAGCGATTGCCAGCGCCATTCAGTGGCACATGCAGCAGCCAATGGTTTTTAGCGGCGAAGGGGCTGCAAGTAAAGCTAACCACTGAGAGAAACCTTACCCCTCAATCCCCTCTCGCCTGTTCATGGCTGAGGGGATGAAAAGCGGCAGCGATTTTTAAGGGGGTATAGGTAGAACCCCACCCCTGCTACTGTTCTATTGCGTGGGGTGGGAAAGCAAAGATGAGTTGTGAGGTGTAATGATGCCGACTCTTTCACGATGGTTTATCAAAGCCGGACTGCTGTATCTGGTTGTCGCCCTGACGTTAGGGGCATTGAACGCGATCAGACCGTCGTTTATCCCGCCAGCGCTGATTGCGTCGTTATATCCGGTGTTTGTGCATCTGTTCATCGTGGGATGGCTAACGCAGCTTATCTTCGGGATCGCTTACTGGATGTTTCCGAAGCAGTCCAAAGAAAACCCGCGAGGGAATATCCGGCTGGCGTGGATTGTTTTCGCCTTACTCAACATCGGATTATGCCTGCGAGCAGTGAGCGAACCAATGCAGGCACTTAATCCGGATTCTATGGCAGGAGCGGGATTGGCGCTATCCGCCATATTACAGGCGCTGGCGGCATGGCTGTTCGTAGGAAGCGTGTGGAGACGGGTGAAGGAGCGATAGACAATGCCGCGATTAAGTGTGTGGATGATCCGCGCGGCGCTGCTTTACCTGAGCGCGGGCTTTTTATTCGGCGGGCTGCTGTTATTTAACAAAGGCACGGCTGTAGATGGCAGCTTCTGGCGCTTGCTGCCGGTACATATTGAGCTGCTGCTTTTCGGGTGGATGCTGCAACTGGCGATGGGCGCTGCCTTCTGGATTGTGCCGCGTTTTAGCGGGGCAGCGCGCTACGGGCGGGTTCGCCTTGCAGAAATTGCGTTTGTGCTGCTGAACATATCTACGCTGATGGATGCCGTTGGACAGTGGAGCGGCAACCAGACGCTGATCGCGATTGGCAGGACTGGCATTCTGGTGGCAAGTCTTTGTTTCGCGATTTATATCGCACCGCGTATTAAGCCGCTAGCTGCGGCACAAGTTCAAAAAGGAGTATGACATGCCTAACCCAAACGATTCTGCGCTGGTGATTGATGTGCGCTCGATTGAGCCACGCGAACGCCATCCGTTGATCTTCAAAACGTTTGACGAGCTTCAGCCAGGCGAACATTTTATGCTAGTGAACGATCATGCGCCGAAGCCACTGTACTACCAGTTTCTACACGAGCGTACCGATCTTTTCACATGGGAATATCTTGAGGAAGGGCCGGAGGTGTGGCGCGTTCAGATTGGGCGAAAGACCGCATAAGTCTGCCGATTAGCGCCGGTTTAACATACGGCAGCGAAGGCGGACTGGCGCGCTTCGCTGCCTCTTAGAGCAAGACCAGCAGACAGGATTTCACATGAACAACTCAAATGATCCGCAGGACTACGTATATATAGAAGATTTGAGGGCGCTGATAGGAGATGCGCCAGCGCAAAGCATTGTCAGCCGGGGGCTGTATAAGAACGGCAAAACTTCGGTGACGCTGTTCGACTTTGCCGCCGGAGAAATGCTTAGCGAACATGCTGCCGCGTCTCCGGCGATCATTCAGATACTATCGGGACAGGCGACAATTGGCTTAGGTGATAAGACTTTTGAAGCCCATGACGGTAGTTGGGCGTATATGCAGCCGCGTTTGCCCCACAGCATCACAGCAAAAACTGCGCTCAAGATGCTGCTGATCATGCTGCCCAACCCTATTGCGTAAAGAAGGTGGGCTAATGCGGAGTTCAAGGCTGCGGTACCCCTTATTCCTGATCGTGATCGTGATGCTGATCAGCGGGGGCTGGGCGGCGCTACAGCGCGCGGGCTGGTCGCTGCCGACGTTCAATGCCGGACTGGTGGGGCTGCATGGCCCGCTGATGATCTGCGGGGTATTTGGCACGCTGATTTCGCTGGAACGGGCAGTCGCATTGTCTTCGGCTACCGGAGCGCGGGGAAGATGGGCGTTTCTCGCGCCGATACTTTCAGGGCTGGGCGGCATCCTGATGATTGCTGGCGTCGGGCTGAACGTAAGCCAATGGTGCTTCGTGGTCGCCAGCGCAATTACCGTCGCAATTTACCTGTACACGGCGATCACCCGCCATTACTGGACGATGTACGCGATGATCATGGCATTCGGGGCTGGCCTATGGTTTGCGGGCAACGTGCTATGGGCGACGGGGCAGCCCGTTTTTGTGACGGTGCATCTGTGGATGGCGTTCATCGTGCTGACGATAGTGGGCGAACGGCTGGAGCTTTCGCGGGTGACACGGCTAACGCGGCGAAGCGGACACCTGCTGGCGGGAAGTGTCGCGGTGTACGTTTGCGGGGTGCTGCTGGCTATTTTCTCGCTAGGAACGGGAATACGGATCGCAGGCGCGGGCATGGTGCTGATGGCGCTATGGCTGATACGCTACGATGTCGCCAGCAAGCGACTGGGAGCTTCCGGTTTGACACGCTATATCGCCCTGTGCCTGTTCAGCGGCTACATATGGCTGGGAATCGCCGGCATCATGGGCATCGGCTTTGGGGCGGTGTACGCTGGATATCAGTATGATGCTTTGATACATGCGGTGGTGGTTGGCTTCATCCTATCTATGGTCTTCGGGCACGCGCCGATGATCTTCCCTGCGCTAACGGGACGGCATATTGCCTATACAGCGTTGATGTATGTGCCGCTGGCGATGCTGCATTTATCGCTGGTGATACGCTTGATCAGCGATTTCAGCGGATCATTTGAGGGGCGGATGCTGGCGAGTATGATCAACGCGGCGGCGGTCATCCTGTTTCTGATGACGATGGTTTATGGCGCGATGAGAAACCTCACCCCTCGTTCCCCTCTCAGTGTACAGCGAGGGGAAGAAAGTTAGCAGCGATTTTGAACGGGCAAAACTTTTAACACGCTTATGAGTGCTATCGAAAACACATCTATAAACACGCGCAAAGCACAGGTTTCAATCAAAAGTGTAGCATTACCGGCAGAACACGGTGGATGGGGCTTTTTATTTGAGCCGATTGTGCTGGGGATGATTGCCGCGCCTTCTATGGCGGGGCTGGCTATCAGCCTTGCGGCGGTGGCGCTATTTCTACTGCATCAGCCGCTAAAGATTGTGATCAAGGATCGCCAGCGGGGACGCATTTTTCAACGGACGCTGCTGGCACAGCGCTTTGTGATGGGTTATGGCTTCGCGGCACTGGTATTTAGCGGCGCGGCATTTCTGTTGAGCGATGGCGCGTTCTGGCTGCCGCCGCTGCTGGTTGCGCCGCTGGTGATCGTCCAATTCTATTTTGAAGCGCAGAATGATGGTCGCAGCCTATGGTCAGAGATATGCGCGGCGGCGGTGCTGGCGAGCATTGCGCCAGCAATCATCCTTGCAGACGGACAACCCCCGCTGAACGCGCTGCTGGCTGGC
>CAZBPB010000400.1:0-3789 GCA_964493565.1 uncultured Pleurocapsa sp.
TTGGTAGCAGATGAAAACCCCGTACGCAGCGCCCCGCCGTAGCCCCGATTTTGGGGATGATGCACCACACGGACACACGGGTAATCTTCCGCCAGACGATCCGCGATCAGCGCGGTATAGTCCTTGCTACCATCGTTGACGATGATGATCTCAAAATCATCGGTCAATTGCTGCAAAACAACGATTGCCGCGATCACCATGCTGGCAATCGTGCCGCCGTCGTTGTAAGCAGGAAAAAAGGCGCTAATGCCGGGATTCTCCGTCCGAAGCGCCATCACACACCCACTTTCTGTGCCAAAGCAATCACTGAAACACCCGCCGCAAAATTGTTCCCCCGTTTAATCCAAATCGCCTCAAAAAGTAAAATTCGATACAGCAGCGCGCTTAGTAAGCGCGGCGTCGGGCGCACATCTGATGCCGCTGAAGCCGTGATATTTTTTCGCCAGCGCTGCCAGCGGCGAACAAGATAGACCAGTGGAAAGAGCACGCTATTTGCATACGTAATGCGCAGCGGCGTTAAGCCCGCCGCCTGCAGTTTCGCGCCAATTTCTTTGCGCGTGTAACGGCGCGCCCCATGCACAACCAGATCGTGTTGGCCTGAGAGCGATTTCAATGCAGGTAAGCGCAGCAAAAGGTAAGCACGCGGCGCAAGCACACGCGCAAATTCGCGCAGTGCCAGCAGATCATCATCTACTTCCCGCGCATACAGAACATCAAAAGAAGTGACGAGATCGAAACCATCTGATCGGCAGGGTAAATGCACTACGCTTGCCTGAAGAATGCTGCCTGTATGCTGTTCAGCAGCATAGCCCAGCGCAAGCGTTGATAAGTCACAGCCAAACGCCTGCCCGTAACGGGCAAGGTGCTGAAGATTGCCACCAACGCCACAGCCAGCATCGAGAATGGTGAGATCACGATTTGCCAGCACATTCTCCAGCAAACCGTCCGTTATTGCCCGCATACCGCGATACCACCAGTGAGTCGGTTCCAGCAGATGAAGCTCAGTGTACGCCTGAGTCTCCATCACCGATCCTCAGCGGGTGCGGGATTGGCGTTGTCCTCAGGCTTCAGTTCGTCCGGCGGCGCTTCGGCGTTGTCTATCGGATCAAGCTGCTGCATCACTTTCTGGTTAAGTTTCGAAAGTCCTTGCCAATTTGCTCTCCCTTTTTCTGGCAGCAGCCGGCGAAACGGGCGATCAGCCTTCAATAGATAGAGTATGAAGACAACGGCTGTTATCAGCGTGATCCAGCTTCCGATAAAGAACCGATCTGGCAAATAACGGAACATGACTGTATAGAACTGATCTGTACGCGGCAAAACGACGGCGATTTGCCCCCCAAGCGATTCAATCTGTGCAGGCTCGCCATTGATAAAGGCTTTCCAGCCGGGGTATGCCACTGCAGTGACCGTCACCACAACATCCTGATCAGGAGATGCTTGTGCCAGTACGCCGATACGATCATAGTCACGAATCACAGTATCAATGGGGGTTGTCTCAGTAACCGGCAGAAAATCGGTGTACTGATCAAGTTGTGCCATGGTAGTTGACCAGGCGTAGCTATATGCGCCTTCCCGCCGGTAAATACATGGTCGTCCATCCGTATAGGGGTTAATGCTAGCTTCCATAGGTTCATAACCATGGCTCGCTAACCATTCATCATCGTAATGCGTGATGCCTATAGCAAATTCAGGCAGTAATTCAGTCGGAGGAATCTCCGGTCGCTGCATGGTTCCATCAAAGATAGTCGAAGGCAGCCCGGTTGCGTGATAGAAATCTGAGGCAACCCATGCATGCCGAACATCATTACGTAGATAGGTAAAGATATTCTTGTAGTCCAGCGTCCAGACAGCAAGTTCTCTATCCGGATATGTTTCTCGCAGCCAGGTGATACATGCGTCTTCCATGGGGTCTTCCGGCTGTGTAAAAAACTCTCCCCAGCTTATGTGCCACTGACGCACAACATCGTAAACAGCAGCAGCGGTGCCAAACAACAAAATAACACCAAGGCTGGAACGCAAGGCGATACGAACGCCCCGGCTTGACGCCCATGCGCGGTTTGCCCAGATCGGCGTCTGAACGAGGGATCGCCAAACCGGGTCTGCAACCATTGCCAGCATGACAATAAGCGCCAGCGACGAAATGGCAAATACCCGCTCGACATGCCGGAACTGTCTGGCATATGGAATCGTCTGGTAGAACAATTCAATAATGGGGTTTTGTCCTGCGCCCCATAGCATTGTGAATCCGAACACTGCAAGAAATCCCCAGAAAAACCGGGAATCTTCAAACAGGCGCCTTTTACCAAGCAATACCACGATCAAAATAAGTACCGCGATGAGTGCCACATACCATACGGGACTCATGTAGTTATAGTAGCTGTATGCGAATCCCTGGGGGTAAATACCAACACCGGAATAATCTTTTTCACTGGAAAAGAATGATCCCATCACGCCGACAATGTCTGCGCGATGGTCTTCTAAAATCGAAGATTCGCCAATATTGTCGCCTTTGGCAAGCAGGGGAAACATTAGTGCCGCGCTCAGCAAAAGCGCGCCCCCTATGCCAGCAATCACTCTCCCCATGTTCTTCCATTGAATTTGCAGTCGCCGCGTATCAGGTACACGCACGACCATGCCAAACAAAGAGAAAATGCCGATACTCAGGAGAATGGCTGGCGGATACCAGGGAACACCCGTCCAGAAAACAAAGACGAAGCTTACACTCAGTAGAACGACCGACCAGCGCCGATAACCCTTGAAAATAGCAATAACAGCGGTAAATACCCAGGGAAAGAACGCCTGAACCATGACAAGGGGGTAATGCCCTTCAACAAGATAGGCATGAAAATTTCCCTTGCCAATGACCAGACCGGCAATCAGAAGCCGCCCGAACCACGTCAAGCCAAGCACCCGACCAAGCGCCCAGCCCCCTATTCCGGCACACACTACCGCTAGCAGCAGCGAAATCTTCAAACCGTCATAAAGGCCGAATAAAAACGGGGGAAGGCTGGCTAGTGGATTTAGCGCGTAAGAAACCGGATTTTCCAGAAGCGGATCGCCACGTTCAAAAAATGGCTGCCACAGCGGAAGATATCCCTTTTCAGGAAGGACTACCGCCATAGAAAAGGCTGTGCGCGTCAGGTATTCCGATTCAATGCCGCCCAGCCTTGTTGGCTGCCCGAGATCGAGAAAAGGAGAGGCTGCAAATATTGCGACTAAGACAACAACTACAATTTCACAAACTGTCTGAAATGGCTTGATTCGTGCTAATGGCCTTGATGATGGCTGCATAAGACAATGAATTCTCTAAAGCGTAACCAAAAGTCCCCTTGTAATAGAGGAAACTAAATAACGACTCGCCGCTTGACTATTTTAAGTCCTAGCGCGTGGGTAGAAGGATTAAGCTTCACAAAATTATCGTAATAATCGCGTCACTAAAATGTGTTTAGGGTTTATGGTGCCCCATTCAGACGGTAACCAGGACTAATCATCAGCGTGATGGTGGCTTATAAACAACCGCTGACTATCGCACAGTATGAAATGCACTTTGCAATCCGGCTTTTTAACCCTTCAAACCGCTTGACGCTATCCCCTCAGTGAACTGACGCTGAGTGAAGAAGTAAATCACCAGAATCGGGATGATCATGATCACAGAAGCCGCCATTTGTAGATGCAGCGCAGTAGGTTGATCAGTGCTCACAAACTTGGTCAATCCAACCGCCACAGGCCGCCATGCATCCGTTTGCGTGACCAAAAGCGGCCACAACAGCGCGTTCCACGAGCCGATGA
>CAZBPB010000401.1:0-3756 GCA_964493565.1 uncultured Pleurocapsa sp.
TTGCGGGTGGTGTGGGCCAACTCATTGCATGATTTTCGACAGAACCCGCTGCTCAATAATGATACCTTGATTGTGAAATTACAGGGGACAACCCGCCAGCAGATGCGACTGGGCAGTAAGGTAGTAAACAATCATATAGTTCCGGGAACCCTCTTGCTTTTCCCGCGCCAACTTCAATCTGAAGTTCGCTTTGATACTGCCCATACCTATGCTGCGCTTGAGTTTGATCGAGCTGTGTTCATTGAGCTTGCTTCTGCGCTGGGAAGGGGTGATCCAGCGAAGTTAGAGCTAATGCCTACGATGTGTTTTAGCGATCCGTTGCTTTATCATCTCGGGCTTGAATTGTGCAATGAAGTAGAACAGGACGCGCCGCAGGGGGCGCTCTTTGCAAGTTCGGTGATCAGTACCATGATGTTTTATTTGATGCGTAAATATTCAAATTTCAGCCGCCTTCCCAGTATTAACGGCGGCAGGCTGACCACGGAACAATTCAGAAAGATAAATGACTACATTCATGACCATCTGGATCAAAAAATCACGCTTTCGGATTTGAGCAGCTGCCTGTATGTTAGTGTGCCTCATTTTGAAAGGATGTTTCGGGCTACGCTGCACTGCGCCCCCTACCAGTATGTATTGGAATGCCGTCTGGAACAGGCGAAATGCCTGCTAAAGGACAGTCGCCTAACAATTTATGAAGTTGCCCGTCAATGCGGCTTCGCAAATCAAAGCCATTTCACCAGATATTTCACGCGGCATGCCGGAGTACCTCCTGCGCGCTATATGAGCGGGGTTGGTATGCGGCAGTGAAGATGATGGAATCAGGCAAGATGTGAAGCTAGCATCGCGATATGCTTCACTGGAAACAAATGACCTTGATCATTGATGAGGGAGACAATCATGACCGGTGAAGAAAACAAAGACCTTGTTCGCCGCTACTTTGATGCCATCAGCGGCAAGCCCAAACCGGCAAGCGTCCTTGATCAGTTTATCGCCGATGAAGACGCCATATTGAAGGAGCATATCGCAGACGCTGAAGCGGGATTCCCGCATTATGAACTTATTGCAGATGAGATGCTGGCAGAGGGTGACAGAGTTGCGGTTAAAGCAACTTTGCGCGGAACCCATACTGGCAACTTTATGGGTATACCTGCAACGGGCAAGCAGGTGGAAGCGTCGGTGGCTCTTATTTACACTCTTGCTGGTGGAAAAATTGTGAATCACTGGATGCTGGTTGATAGTATCACGATGATGCAGCAGCTTGGTGTAATTCCTGTTCAAGAAGCGCAGGGCTAAACCACTTTCCTCAGCGCAGTAACAGCTAACAAAGGAAATCAAGCGGGGCGTGGCATCCCCCGCTAATTTCCCGTTCTGCCCGATATTTCGCGCCACAAAATTCACACCTAAATGCCCTCCCTTCCTTGACATAACCGAACGGTAGTGCTAATTTGAGAGCAACGTTCGGTGTGAATTTTCCAACCATGACACTGGAATTTGCCAAAGTTGTTGATCAGGTAGAGCGCATGGGGCGCTATCTCGGCCATCGCGCGCAGACGATGGTGGATAAGCTCGATATTGCGGTTGAATGGTTTACCGCCTCCGATGATCTAGAGGTTGTCTGGGAGCGTATCAATGTTGTGCGTAATTCTTCGGTCAGCGGCTATCGTGGGGCTGCCCCTGCGCCACAGCCGTATGATGAAGTGATATCTGGCATTGGGGCACTGCCGCCATTGCCCAGAACGGCTGCGTTGGTGGCTGCAGACGGCTCGCAAATTTACCCTGATCCACATGGCTCGGCGCTGTTTTATCTGATCAATTTGGGTTCGCTAACCTATTTTTATGGGCAGGATCGGCTTCCTGAACCTTATACCCAGCCCGAATTGATCTTCATCGAAGACTTACTCGAAGATCAGGATGGACGACTGATCAACAGCCAGACGGTAAACACCCGCCGTATGATTGCTGAAATGCAGCTTCTGGCAAAACGGGCGTGGGCGCTGGATCAAACGATGCAGGCGGGAACCGAGATAGATGCCCCGATCTTTACCATCCACGATGGAAACCTGCTCAAATTCTTCAATCCGACTGAACTGGTGGATGCCTGGCAATTGGAAACAGATTATTTTCGCGCGTTGCAAAAACTACGTGAAAGTAATGCCTACGTAGCTGGATATATTGACCGTACTAGCAGTAACAGCGTGATCAGCCTGCTGTATTTGTTGAACCTGCCGCTTGAAGAAATTAACGATGCTAACTTGAAAACCAACGGGCAGATCGAAGGCATTAGCGACGCGCAGTTGTTCGCTAAAGTGCTGCAGCCCGGTGAACGTTCAGCGATTTATTCACAAAGTTCGCCGCAAAACAAAGACTATAAGGACAAGTATGGCGAAGAATACGAAATCGCTTTCTTTTATATCAATGTAGGCGATATTCGCCCGCATATTGTGCGTGTCGAAATTCCAATGTGGGTGGGACGGCACAAGCAGATTGTGGGTGAACTTCATGCCTTGCTGGTGGCCCAATGTGCTATTCAGGGGCGCGAACGTTATCCTTATGCACTTACACGCGCCGACGAACTGGCGTATATTAAGCCAACTGAGCGGCATCAACTGGATGAATTGATCCGTGTCGAACTGATGAAACAGCAAATGATGCCGGAACGTTCCACCAAACTTGAAAGTAAAGGCATGGCGCGTTCCAGCCGCCGCCGCCACATGCTGGGCGGGTAATACGGGAGCAAGCATAGCTAATGACAGAAGGCAGCAGCGTGGTAGGGCGTGTTCTACGCGCAGGCACAACTGGTTTTGACTGTGGAACGCGTTCCAGCAGCATCAATGGCAACCAGAATTTTGGCGCGTTTGTGACCGTCAATATCAGCGATGCCGAAGATACGCAGGCGGTCGGGTTGATCTATGCCATTCGCATTGATGATGACCCGCTTGCGCGTGAATTGGTGATGGCCGCCAATGTAGACAATAATGCGCTGCTAGATCACCGTGAAAACCGTATGGTGCCGGTCGAAATCTGTGTGATTAACGTGGGTTTTGCCGTCAACGGTAGCTATTACTATAACCTGCCACCGCGCCCACCCATGAGCCTGACCGAAGTTCGTTTGATGACTTCAAGCGAGGTGCGCCGCTTCACCGAACAAACTGATTTCATTCGGCTGGTCTTAAGCGCCCGCGATGTGAAACCGGACGAACTATTGGCGGCTTCGTTGATTTATGCCTCTTATGCCTATCCCGAAAGTGAGCGCTATGATTTCATGGTGCGCTGCGGGCGGCGCACCGCACAACTTCTCTCGCATGATCTCAAACGCCTGTCCCACATTTTGACGCTGATCACACCGGCGAATGTGGCGGGGTAATGACTATCGTGAGTTCGGAGGTTGAAACCATCCGGCTGGAGAAATAAGCCTCCTGAAGGAGGCTGAAAAGCTACTATGGCGACCAGTCATTAAGGATAGCCGCTTCGACGCAGCCAGTTTCAATGTCCCAACGATAGATTGATCCCTCGAAATCGACAGAGATAAGAAGCCGTTTGAAAAGTAAGGGGATCGGGTCTAGAGTAGAGGGATGAGCAGAAAACAACCCTACAGCAGTGACTTGAGCGATGCCGAATGGGCGCTGATTGCGCCGTTGATACCGGCGCCGAAAGGCGGTGGACGTCCACGTAGTGCTGACATGCGTGAGGTGTTGAATGCCATCTTCTATGTAGTGAAAACGGGTTGTCAGTGGCATATGCTGCCACGAGGCTTTC
>CAZBPB010000402.1:0-482 GCA_964493565.1 uncultured Pleurocapsa sp.
GGTGTTTTGCCAGTTAAGTGTTCTAGCGCAACAACGCCCGCCCGCTCAACATCATCAGGGTGCATTAGGGCAGTGAACGTGTCGTAGGTTTGCGCAATTTCGTCCAACTTATAGCCGAGGATCTCCGCCCAACGTTCGCTGAACTGCACAGCATTGGTGACCAGATTCAGATCCCATAGCCCCAAGCGTGTGCCTTGAATAGCGACTTCAAATCGCTGGTTCGTTTCACGTAATTCGGCAGTACGCTGCTCAACCTGTTTTTCCAGACTTTCATTGAGTAAACGTGCTTGCAATGCTGGACGAACTTGCTGCGCCAGCGAGGTGTAGAAACGCCGTTCTGCCTCGGTAAATAGCAGAGGTTTATCCCAACTCAAGGTGAGCATGGCATACAGTTTGCCATCGCTGTACATTGGGATCACCACGGCTGCGCTTGCTTTGGCTACTTCACTAAGCAATTGGCGCGTCTGCGGATGCAGCGCTGA
>CAZBPB010000402.1:492-2960 GCA_964493565.1 uncultured Pleurocapsa sp.
TTGCCGGGCACGTAGACAACACTGGGAATACCAGCGATACTAAGACGCTGTGGCTGCACAGCGGGTGTTCGTGTGTCCCAAATGGCAATCGTGTCTAGCCATTGCGGATCGCCGTGATCATCCGATTCAATGTAATTGAGTGAGGCGCGAACTGCCCCTCTCATACGGGCATAACTGCTGGCGGCGTCAAGAATCTCCTGACGCGTAGTAGCACGGTTAAGCGCATCTGCTGATTTATAAACCAGTGTGGCTTCCGCCTTCGTCATTTCAGCGGCGGAAATGGCGCGCCGCATTGAAACGACAGGGGCGGCACTACGGGCGATTGCCACGAACAATTGCCGATCTTCGGCTGTAAATTGGCGTGGTGCAGACCACGTTAAATTGATCGTCCCTTGCCATTGGTCGTTAGCGCGGTTGTACAGGGATAGCACCACCAGCGAACGAAAGTTGAGATTGTCCAATGCCGTTTTCATCCCTGCGTCAATACGAGGGTCGGCGGCGGTATCCTCAATGATAAGTGCGCTATTCGGCTCTCGAAAAATCAGTTTGATGAAGGGAATTTGTGTGGCTATCAATGGGCGGTTAAGCAGTGGATGTTGATAACTAGTAACGCCATTGATCCACAGTGCCCGTGTGCGCAACAACTCTACGTTACCCGCATCATCCGTGCGATCCACATAGGTTACTGCTAAATCTGGCGAACCGTAGTCAGCGGTATATTCCGCAATGGTCGCCAGCAGTTGTTCTTCGTTGCCTGCCTGTACGATAGCAGTGCTGATCTCGGCGATTCGTTCAGCCTGTCTTACGGCATGAGCAGGATCGCCGGGAATATGCGCAGTTGAGCGCTGACTGTTGCCCACTACTTGCACTCCTAGCTTCTCAGTAACAATATCCATCTAACACTAACCCCCGTGCGGAAAATTCTCACTTGTTGGTAGTTGGGGACTTCTAACTTCTTATCTTACAGAACTAACGTGAATTCTTGACTGTGCAAAGACGAACTTTTTATGAAAATAGAATTGGTTGTGATGAGTTTGTGAAAAGGTGCGAAAAATGTGAGTTCAGCGCAATTTTGCTATAATGAACACAAATAGACCGTACCCCCAAAAAGTACGTTGGCACCACAGTTCTTTTGAGGAGGCATCCTCTTGACAACTCTTGTCCTCACCATTACCGAAACATTGCGCTATCGTGGCAAGCTCGGTCAATGGAGTTGGGCGCTCCACCGCCTTTCCGGTTTGGGCGTCTTGTTTTTCTTTATCCTTCATGTCATCGACACTTCATGGTCGGTGTTCTATCCGGAACTCTACGCCGAAGCGATTGCGATTTATCAGAGTCCGCTCTTCACGCTGGGTGAATTCGCGCTTGTTGCCGCGGTTGTATATCACGGCTTAAATGGTTTACGCATTGTGCTGTTCGATTACCGTCCACAGTGGTGGAAACATCAGGAAAAGGCAGCGCTGCTGGTATTGTTGGGCAGCATCGTGATCTTGATCCCGACATTCCTACTAATGGGTTACCATGTCGTGCGCCATTATCAGGAACCGACTACTGTCTTTGACCTCAAACTAGGCACCGTAATCAACAGCCAATTGCCGTTCTTCATTGCCATGCTCGCCATTTTTGCAGGTGGTATATTGGTTTCCGGCGTATGGTCGCTGGTAGATCGCGCCCCCGCCGACGTGCGAAAAAAACGCAGCACTTTCGACACCTTTATGTGGTCGTTTATGCGCATTTCTGGTGTGTTGATCGTACCGTTGGCATTCGGACATCTAGCAATGGTACACGTCATTCAAGGGGTATTCGATATTACGAAGGCAGGACATATTCCCGTCGGTACGTTCGATCCCAACGTGACCGGCTTTGCGGCGGATTTCGTCGTGCTGCGCTGGAATACCATGTTCGCTGGTGTGATGATCTGGCGAGTGTATGACGCGCTGCTGTTGACACTGGTATCTATCCACGCCTTCAACGGTTTACGCTACGTAGTTAACGACTACATTCACAACAAGATCATTAATCGCGGTGCGCGGATTGCTATTCTCGTCGGCTGTGTGATCCTGATCACAGTTGGTAGTGCAGCGATCATTTCAACCAGTCCGCAGACAACTAACGAACTACTGGAAACTTCGCAGCATATTGAAAGCCAGCCTGCGGAGTAATTTGAGCTAAATAGAGCCGTCTGCGCGCACGGTCTAACGGGGGAGTTAGTGTGCTGGCGGCTTGAACTAATCGCAGCAGGAGCAACAATGAAGACACATCAGTTTGAGGCGGTCATCGTCGGCGCGGGTGGCGCGGGCTTGATGGCGGCGCTGCATGCTTCGCAAGGCGCAAAGACAGCCGTCCTCAGCAAACTTTATCCGACGCGTTCGCACACTGGCGCTGCACTCGGCGGCATCGGCGCAGCGCTAGGTAATCTGGAGGAAGATCACTGGGAGTGGCACGCCTTTGATACGGTAAAAGGCGGT
>CAZBPB010000402.1:2970-3755 GCA_964493565.1 uncultured Pleurocapsa sp.
GGACTCAGCAGAAATTTTGGCGCAAGATGCCATCCGCGCCGTGATCGAACTAGAGCATTTTGGCTTGCCGTTTGATCGTACACCGGAGGGCAAAATTTCGCAGCGGCGTTTTGGTGGTCATACCAATAATGTTACGGGTAAACCAGTACGTCGTGCTTGTAACGCGGCTGACCGTACAGGACATATGATTTTGCAGACACTGTACCAGCAGTGCATTAAACGCGAAGTTAACTTCTTCGACGAGTTCCACGTCGTTGATCTGATCATGAACGATGGCAAGGCGTGTGGCGTAGTGGCAGTGCAGATTGGCACAGGCGAATTACATCTTTTTCACGCCAAAGCTATCGTTTTTGCAACAGGTGGTTGGGGCAAATGTTGGGATACCACCAGTAATGCACATAGCCTGACGGGTGACGGCACTGCGTTAACCTATCGTGCTGGTTTACCGCTAGAGGATATGGAATTTTATCAATTTCACCCAACAGGTCTGTATCCAACCGGCTTCCTGATCACCGAAGGTGTGCGCGGCGAAGGTGGCGTACTGCTCAACGGCAAGGGGCAACGCTTTATGGAAAACTATGCCCCTAAAATGAAAGACCTCGCCGGACGTGATGTTGTGTCACGGGCGATTATGCTGGAAATTCTGGCGGGGCGAGGCATCAAGGGCAAGCCGTATGTTCACCTTGATCTGACACCGGATACTGTAAACCGCTATTTGGCAGAAGCGGGCGAAACACGCCGCATCGATGTTCACTACATTGAAAGTAAGTTAGCGGAAACGTGCG
>CAZBPB010000403.1:0-1063 GCA_964493565.1 uncultured Pleurocapsa sp.
CCTTACTATATGAGCTATACACCTGCTCTGTCAAACCAGATTTGCCCTTTCCAGCAGATTCTTAATTACTGCTTAAGGGAATGTTGCAGAGATTTGTCCGCACCACCTGATTACAGAGTAACTGCTAATCCCGACCCTTACAACAATGATTGTCGCTTATTCATTCTGGAGTCTTTAGATGCAAACTAACGTCATCCCCTCAGACGGCATGCTCATCCACGAAGATACGCTGTTCGCGCCCGGAACCTATGTGCTTCCGTCCGGCATTCGCATCGCCGCCGATAATATCACCCTCACCGGCGAAAATGTCCTGCTCATAAGCCCGAAAAAAGAAGGCGTAGGTATTCATTCCGACGGTCAATCCAACCTCACCGTCAATGGCTTATCCTTCAGCGGCTACCACCACGCCCTTCGCTTCGATAACTGCGCCAATGTAAATATCGAATCTGTCACCATACGTGGCACCGCCGAAATCGAAGGGATTGATACCTTCCTCTACCTCTGGCAGGCGCTTGAAGAAGCCTATGGCGGCGCTATCTTCTTCAATAACGTCACCGGCGGTGTTATTCGCAGTTGCGATCTTCAGCACCAGATGAACGGCATCCAGCTTTACAACTCGTCCGGCATCACCGTCGAGAAGAACAATGCTTCCTTCAACAGCGGCTGGGGGGTGTATCTTTCCAACGCCAACGAGTGCATCATTCAGGATAATCAGCTTGATTTCTGCAATCGTGTCTATCGCCGCCCCGAAAGTGGCGCCATCCGCGTTGAAGCCGATGCCGCCGCCATCGTGCTGGTACAGGGTTCATCTCGCAGTCAGTTCCTGCGCAATAGCTGTCTGTGCGGTGGTGATGGTATTTTCGTCGCTGGTTACCGTCATCCCGGAGACATTAACCCCTGCAACGACAACCTGTTTGAAGATAACGACTGCCGCCTCAGCCCCAACAACGCCATCGAATCCACTTTCTCGCGTGGCAATGTCTTCCGCCGCAACAACTGCAGCGAATCCAATTATGGCTTCTGGATGGGTTTCTCTTGGGAAAATACGCTGGAAGATAATGAC
>CAZBPB010000403.1:1073-3733 GCA_964493565.1 uncultured Pleurocapsa sp.
TGGAGGCGACCTGGAGTTGCTCGAGTTCCTCGATGACCGGGGTGGCGACGGAGAGTTCGCGGATCTGGCGCAGGCCGAGGAAAAACACGGCTTCCTCGATGTTGTTCACGCGCGCGGAGAGGCCGAAGTAAACGGAATTCACCATGCGCAACAACCGCATCAACCACAATGGTGACGGCGTGCGCCTGTGGACGCGCGGCGGCGCGGTCGTTCCCTTCTGGCCGGGCTATGAGGTCAGCTATGACATGATCCTCGAAAACAACCAGATCGAGCATAACGACATCGGCTTTGCAGGCTACACCGGCGACGAAACCTCGTCAGCCAACTGCCACGACTACCGCGTCATCGGCAATGTTTTCAAATCCAACCGCACCGCCGCCTACTTCAAGCGCGTAGATAATTGCCTCGTAGAAGGCAACACCTTCACTGGCAGCCTCGAAACTGCCCTGCGTCTGGTCAACAAACCTGATGTCAAAGTCGAAAACAACATCTTCGACGAAAATACCCAGAACGTAGTCAACGAATAGTCGCCATCTTCACCACATATCTCTTGTCTCTTGTTTAGTAGGGGCGCAGCATGCTGCGCCCCTACTACATCAACCTATCATCTGCATGTTTCTCCCTCTCCGTGTACGGCTGAGGAGAGGGGCAGGGGTGAGGGCTTTACCCCACCCCCACCCGTATCGTCACCACCTCCGCAGGCAGCGCATCAAACGTAATCCGCGTCCCATTCTGCACTGCCACATTCTCAATCATATCTTCGGCCATGTTCACTAGCGCCGCTTCCGCCACCGGCACGCCAAACGTTATGCTGGCATTCTGAATTGGCTCACGCGTCACATTGTAAGCCCGCACAATCAGGTATTCCCCGCTGCGGTATACCGCGCTCAATGCCATTTCCACCGGTTCAACCATCACAAATGAATGACTGTCCGGCAGCTTTCCTCCACGAGGCCAGGGTATCGGAGTCACCAGCGCCGGATCGTCGCGGGTAATGTTCATCTCCCGCAGTTCCAGCCCCGGATGGGTATCCCCGCGCACGCCCAGCAGTGGCGCGTTGTACTGATGCGCCGCCTGATACACCTGCTTCCAGTCGCCGCTGTGCGGGAAAATCGCATATTCAAACGTATAATCGCCCTTGCACTGCGCTCCCGGCGTTGGCACCAGTGGCCCCGCCGCAATCCGTCGTATCCACAGATCATCCCGCGAAAGCCAGCCCACCGCCCGCAGCAGCGTCAGGGCAATCACCCCATCCTCGCTCACTTCCACCGAAGGCAGCCCGCGATTGAGGATCGCCACGCCCGCCTCGCCGTCGCTCAGGTCGGTGAACGCACGCTGGTGCATGAGCGGCGTCGGGTCTTCTACCCATCCTTCAGAAGCCGGCAGCGCCAGTTCGCGTTCCGCCACCATGAACGACTCATCCACATATGCCGATTTTGCCTTAATCCCGGTCGGGAATCGCGCTGTCAGCTTGTGATCTTCCGCCTGATTGTTCAATCGTGTCTTAATGCCCACATAGGCTTGCCCCGCCGTCAGCGAAACTTCCACCGTCAGCGACAGAGCTGTGCTCTCACCGCTTCGCTGGCTTCTATCTGCCGTCAGCCCTTTCGGAATAGAAAAATCATAGCTGATCGCAAATGTTGCCCGCAGCGGCCCATCCCCGATCAACCTCACCCTCGCCTGTTTCCCCGCCGTTGTCACTGGCTGGCTTTCAGGGAATGGACAGTAACTGTAGGCGTCGCCAATATCCTCGCTGTCATAAAATTGATTCAGTTGCGTGTATTGCTTTCCTGTAGCCTTATCTGTCACCGTCAAACTGCCATCATCAGCAATCATGAATGCCAGCAGCGCATTTTCTGCTCCGCGCTCGCCGGTCTTCAGTTCGCCTGTCTTTCCGGTAGTCCCTGAACCCTTCGGCTGCACATACAGCGTTGTATAACCGCAGGCAGGCACATCGGCAGGCAGCAGCATCGTGATTCGACGTTTTCGGTTCGGCTTCAACACCTCCATCCAGAACATCTGCTGATCGCCTACAACCTGATGCGCCACCATCTCGCCAGCCGCGTTCACCACCTGAAAATCATCAGCCGTCGCGTCGTCAAACTCAAAATCCACAACCGCTTCCACCACTTCCTGCCGCGCCTGACCGGACGGGTTATAGACCACTACTGGCATCCCCGTTTGCCCCGTCATATCAATCTGACGAGCAAGCTGTCGCACACTGTCCCGAATCAGCGCCTCGCCAATCTGACGCGTCTGGCTGAAGCGATACGCCATCTCATCATGCACCTCGTCAATCCCACAGCCGTACATATCATCATGCGGGTGGTTCAGCAGTACCCAGCGCCATGCCAGATCCACCAGATCAGGCGTCCCTTCCGGCACCTTCGCGCCCGCCAGCCACGCCAACGCCGTTAATGGTTCCACATAGCGCTCCATCCGCGTTTCTGCCGCGTGGTTCTGCTGCTTCAGGTGTATACGCGTTGAGTACACGCCCTGCAAAATTTCCGAGTACCGCCCCCAGCGAAATTCGCCCTCAAATTCAGGCAGCGCCTTGCCCGACGCTCGCACGTTCGCCAGATGATCCAGCAGTGTCCCCTGCGTAATTTCCACGTCTTCAAGGCGCTCATTTGCCGCTTTGATCGCCTCAGGGATGCGCG
>CAZBPB010000404.1:0-3707 GCA_964493565.1 uncultured Pleurocapsa sp.
TTCGCTGGTATATCAAGCAGATTTATCACAAATTGGACGTAAACAGTCGCCAGCAGGCGATTGAGCGCGCGCTTAGCCTAAAGCTAAACGAGCCGGGCAGCGCCGCTTCCAAAGTTCAAGTCACCACCGATCCCGCGACACTTATTTTCACCGAATTTAATGGACAGCGAACGGAACAAGAAAACCCGTTCAAAGGGCTGCAGGCTTTTAATGAAGCCGACGCAAAGGACTTTTTTGGCCGGGCAGCGTTGACTGAAAGGCTGCTTTCACGAATAGCTGAAATCGGTGAGACATCCCGTTTTCTGGTGGTGGTTGGTCCGAGCGGCAGCGGAAAATCCAGCGTAGTGCGAGCCGGATTGATTCCGACCCTGCGTAGTGGCGGTTTGTCGTCATCGCCTTCACCGTTTATTGCCGAGTTTTTACCGGGTGCTTTTCCGCTTGAAGAATTGGAAGCTGCGCTGCTGCGCGTTTCTGTAAACCCGCTGCCGGGGCTGTTCGCCCAATTGAGCGAAGATCGACGTGGATTGGCAAGGGCTGCTAAACGGCTTCTACCCCCTGACCCCAAAACAGAACTATTTCTATTTATTGACCAATTTGAGGAGATTTTTACGCTCGTTGAAGACGAATCTTTACGCTCACATTTTATAGATCTACTGCTCTCTGCAGTCACCGATTCACGCAGCAGAGTCTGGGTGATTGTGACGCTTCGAGCCGATTTTTACGATCGTCCATTGATGTATCCCCGCCTCGCCGAGCTAGTCAGGGCTAATTCGGAGGTGGTGCTTCCGCTTACGACAAGGGAATTGGAACAGGCAATCGTTGCCCCCGTAGAGCGTATTGGTATGCGCCTTGAGCCTGGTTTAACTGCAACTATTATTGACGATGTTGGCGAGCAGCCGGGAACTTTGCCCTTATTAGAATACGCGCTCACTGAACTTTTTGAACATCGTGAAGGCCTAACTTTAACGTTGGAGGGATATAAGGCAACAGGAGGAGTGACCGGGGCGCTGACAAAGCGCGCAGATTATCTGTACGATGGTTTTGATAGGCAGCAGCAGGCTTTAACCCGCCAACTTTTCCTTCGCCTGCTTACTTTAGGTGAAGGCACTGAAGATACGCGCCGACGTGTACTGTTGACCGAATTGACCAGTCTGGATGCGCCGGGCAAAGTTGATGAGATCATCAATGCTTATGCAGAATATCGGCTCTTGACGTTGGATCGTGATCCGGTAACGCGTGGGCCGACTGTCGAAATTGCTCACGAGGCGCTGATTCGTGAATGGAATAGACTGCGAGAATGGCTGCTGACCAGCCGCGACGATATACGAATGCAGCGCCGGTTAGCATATATGACCAGTGAATGGCAGAATGCCGGGAAGGATGACAGCTTTCTAGCGCGTGGCACACAACTGACGCAGTTCGATGACTGGGCTTCGGAAACAGAGATTTTGCTGGCGGCGCGGGAACAGGATTACCTGAATGTAAGCCTTGCGCACTACCAGCGTGAGCAGGAAATAGAAGCGGAACGGGCCGCGAAGGAACTTAATCTTGAACGGCGTTCGCGAAATATATTGCGCGTTCTTGTCGCGGTCATGGCGATTGCTCTGTTTATAGCATTAGGGCTTGCTGGAGCAGCCATTGCCGAAAGGGAACGGGCCGAAGCGAACTTTGCCCGGGCTGACCAGCAGCGTCTATACCTTGAATCTGAGCAGGCGATGGACAATGGCGCGAGTGGCAATATTGGCATCGCGCTGGCGCTGCGCAGCCTTGACTATGGCTATACACCGGGGGCGGATGCTGCCTTGATCCGGTCAAGTCAGCAAGGCGTGATGCGGCAAGAACTAACCGGACATCAGTATGAACTTTTTTCTGCGCTCTACTCCCCTGATGGCGCGTTCATTGCGACCGCAAGCGAAGGGGGAACGTGGCTGTATGACGCCGACACAGGCGAACAGCTTCGTTTTCTGCCGCAGGACGGCATCGCCTACAGTGTAGCTTTTTCCCCTGATGGGACGCAGTTAGTAACCACCAGTGCCGCTGATGCCAATATTCGATTGTGGGATACCAGAACCGGTGAACTCATACATACCTTTGCCGATGATGGTATCCCATATAATGCCTATTTTACGCTTGACGGCTTTGAAATCCTCGTCTCCAAGAACGAAGGCTTTCAACTATGGGATGTAGCATCAGGCGAGCGACTAGAGTCATACCCTAAATTCATTGGTGACGAAGGAGAACGCATCGCGGCTCTCTTTGAGCTTCAGGATGGTAGTTACCAGTACTTTATCAATAATGAAGACGATACGCGGGTTTATCTGGCAAATCCGGAAACGGGTGAGGAAATTTGTGTTTTTCTAGATAGCGATGCCGATGGGCCGGTCTGGCAAATGTTCTATTGGCACGAAGAACTGCCCATCCTTATTCTGGCGACAGACGAGTTCATTGCCTACGCATGGAATATGGAAACTTGCTCCATAATTTCACAGTTCTCAGGACATAGCAGCCAGATTCTCACCGTAGATTATGACCCTGAGAGCGGACTAGTAGTCACAGGTGACAGTAGCGGCAAAGCAATTGCCTGGGAACTGCAAACAGGGAACGAAGTTGGTCAATTCATTGGGACGACTAATCCAATTGGTGTAGTTGACATCTCGCCTGATGGCAATGCGCTTCTTACGAATTTACTGTATAGTGCCGCAGTTTGGGACTTAACCATGCTGCGCCAGCCACGCGAAATCATTACCGGCGACTATGATGCGACTTATTTCCCCCGTTTCTCCCCTGACGGTGAGAGCGTATATATCGGCGGGTTTGGCGGCGTATATTCACGTTGGAGCCTCACCGAAGACATGCCACGTCGGATAATGGAGTATGAGCAGGGCATTCGTACGCTGGATATATCACCTGATGGTCGTTATCTGGCGATTGCGTTAGAAGAGACGAGAGACCCTGATTTTTCGCTCTATTTGATTGACGCTGACACAGGCGAGACGATTCGGGAATTTGAGGGGCTGGAAACAGTCGCTAATTTCATTGATTTCTCACCTGACGGTTCACGGATTGCTACAGGTAGTTTTGACCAGAACGCCCGAATCTGGGATGTGGAAACGGGCGAACAACTTCACATACTAACGGGACACACCGGCGTAGTTTCAAGCGCGGTGTTTTCGCCTGATGGACGGCGCTTGGTGACTTCTGGAACAGATAACACCTTACGTGTTTGGGATACTGAGACAGGCGAAGCGCTGCACGTTTTTGATGTTGCTCCCAGCGCGTATACGGTTTTCTCACTGGATGGCACCCTGATCGTGTCCGGCGATCTGGATGGTTTTGTTCACGTCATTGACGCGAATACAGGTGAGGAATTGCATCGCTTGACGGGGCACACAGACACCATTTGGAACACTCAATTTTCGCCTGATGGAACGCAGTTGGTTACTGCCAGCTATGATGGTACTGCCCGAATCTGGGATGTTGCAACAGGTCAGTTGATCCGGGTTCTGGATAATGGGAAAGACCGGGCACTTTACTGGGCGGAATTCTCTCCAGACGGTCACTATATCGTGACGGGTAGTGACCTAGATGATCGTGTGTATTTATGGCAGGCTAACCTCGATCACTTTATCTCTTCAATATGCTCCAACGAAATTTTGGATCTGTCTGAGGAGCAGCGCGTTCAATATGGCATCAATGACAGCGAACCG
>CAZBPB010000405.1:0-3426 GCA_964493565.1 uncultured Pleurocapsa sp.
ATCAGGGAGTTGCTGGCAGTTTATTCATCTTGATCGGCGTTATGGAAATCTCAGTCCCCCGTATTGCACCGGTTTATCCGCAGTGGTTCAAGCAAACATGCTATGTATTTTTCGGCATTACGCTGTCGTTGTTCGTGATTCACGGGATACTGAACCTGATCAACTTTCCACTATTTGAGATGCTGCTGATCAGCTCCGGGATGATATGGTTATTCATCTTTTCTGCCGCAACGGGCAGAATCGCAAATGGCGATACGTCTGGGCTTGTCAGCTTTTCGCCCGAAGTAGCCCCCCGCCTGAATTATGCCATCCGGGTTGGTTTCATTGCCGCAGTGCTCGCCACAGCCATCACCTTTGTGGTGGTTCGCGCAATGGACAGTGTGCCGATAAGCTCGCCTGACGAGATCAGCATAGACAGCCTGATCATGCAGTTTTCGGTGGTGATTACACTGATCGCAGCTGCGGTCAGTTATCGCCGTTTTTCGCCTGTGCAATATACAGACATGAAACGCACGATTGCACGCAATGTACGGCGGCTCATTTTCAGGATTCTGGTCAGTCTTGTGCTGGCAATGCTGGCCTTTTTTATCAGCTTCATCGTGGCCTACATGCTCCATAACCTGTTTCTGGGTGCGCGGCTGAACCTGTTTATTACGCTGGGTGGCATTTTCGGGATCAGCTTTGGCGTGGGAAGCGCAGTTGCCTATATCGCTAGCAAAATTGAGATATTCCAACTGTGGGTGTTGATGGGGGCGACTGCCCTTGCGGGGCTGCTGTGGGCGATGACCCATGCGGCCAATCCGTATTGGTGGGAAAATGCGGTCAGTCATCTAAGCCATGATGAAGGCGGAACTACTGCTTTCCGGGCAACCGTGATGCTGATCGGGCTGCTGATGATCGCGGCCATAGAAGACCTGCGCTATTACTTCGGTCTATCGGTTCTGCATGGCGAACTTCCGCGGCGTAAATACCTATTACTGGTGTGTTCACTATATGCCATTGCCATTTTTATCTTCATGGTCGGGTTGTTCCCGACAGTGGTAACACCGCTTTCCGACTTTCTACACAATGTAGGCGCTGTCGGCTTTTCACTCACGTTCATTGCCCTGACGTTCGTCATCGGATGGCTGCTGCCTTTTTACCCGGCAGGTTTCAGGCGCGGAAGCATGATCATCGGCGTGCTGTGTATTGCTGATTTCGTCGGGCATTATGCGCTGAACCTGTATAACTTTGTCGCGCTGCAGTTGATTTTATTCGCATTGATCGGTGTATGGATCTATCTGTTCGAAACTGCGACACAGCGATACTACCTGACAGGTCATGAAAAGTATGATGCGCCCTCACCGGCAGCCGCTGAACCAGAACCGACAAATTAGCGGTCATACATCTCTCCTGCTGCCTTATGAGCTGCCCGTATAGGTTCGGGTAGACGATATTTGCCGGTACAGGCCATAACTAGCTCAATGCTGGAGGACAGATCAATCAGATGACCGGAGGAAATGAATACCGGTTTGGTGAATGCGCGTGTGCGTAATGCCGCGCCGATCTCTTCATCGCGATAAGTCAGTGACGACCATGCCCCACGTTCCTGTGGAGGCTCATCAAAACGCCCGGTTAACAACGTTTTGCCACAACCAATCGTAGGCTTATTCAGCCACAGGCCGAGATGCGAAGCAATGCCGATACGGCGCGGGTGTGCCCGGCCCATCCCATCAAAAATCAATACGTCTGGCTCATGTTCCACCGCCTGAAACGCAATCTCTAAAGCCGGCCCTTCGCGGAATGAAAGCAACCCGGGAATGTAGGGGAACGGGGTTGGAATCACCGCCAGACTCGTTTCGATGATCCGCAGCTCCGGAAAGGTCATCACGACAACCGCGGCTTGCGAGTGTGCTACCCCTGCCGCATTTGACTGAACGCTCACATCCACCCCCGCAACCAGCCGGACAGCGGCAAGTTCGAGCGGGCGGCGATAGATAATTTGCTCTGCAAGCTGGCGCTGTATGGCAATGGCCTGTTCTGGCGTCAGATTCCAGTCGTGTAAATGTTCAACGTTCATTATCTAATCCCTTCCTGTCTATGTACTCCTCTTACGAACAGCCGTGAAATAAAATCAGCGCCGATCTTCCTTTTCGGAAATCGGCGCTGATGTTGGAACAATTACGCTTCAGATGATTTAGGTATCGTCAGAAAGCTGATCGAAATTGATGGTCGCGCCGATATTGGCAGTTGGCACCCGCGGCTTACGTTCCTTGTCATCTTCCTTGCCGAACCTGATGATTTCGCCGGTCTCACCAATCGCCTCCACTGCCAGACCAAGGCTTTGAAGTTCCTTGACCAGCACGCGGAAGGAAGTCGGAATGCCCGGTTCTTCAATCGGCGAACCCTTGATGATGGATTCGTAGGTCTTCACTTCCATTTCACCGAAGCGCTGACCGCCGAACTGCGCCTTACCGCCCAACGGCTGCTGGGTCACAAGGCTGTACGGGCCAGTCGAGCGGGCATGCACCTTATCTTCAACAAGGTGGGCCAGCTTTAACATATGGATCATGCCGACGGTTACCGGGCGGTCAAATGGCTCGCCGGTACGACCATCGTAAAGAACATGCTTGCCATAGTGCGGCACTGGCTTGCCGCTGTTGAACATGGCGCGATCTGCACATGTGAACAATTCGCGACCAGTAACATCCGCCGGAATTTCACTTTCCGGATCAGCATTGGCAATCCACAGGCGCAGCGACACATCAATCGCATTACGGTCACGACGGCGGCGCTCGGCGACAGGAACATCTGTCGTATCGAACAGCAGCACATCATCCGGATCGTAGCCCTGCTCGCGCAGCCATTCAGCCAGCACTACACGACGGGCATAAATCTGCTCTTCGAGCAGACGGTTCGCGTCATAAAGATCGCTGCTGCCCAGCCATTCATGAATATACAGGCGGCGAACTTCGTCGTCGTCTTCCAATTCTTCCGGGTTGTAATCGAAACCTTGCAGCCATTCCCATGCACGCTGCGTGATCGCTGCCCACGCATGTTCAATCAGCCATGCGCGGCCAAGTTCAGCCTGAATTTCCTCTTCCTTCGCGCCGTCGAATACTGGAGTAATCGCACGGAAGCCAAGGCGATCAGCCGACCAGCCGAGGTGAATTTCAAGCACCTGACCGATATTCATACGACCGGGAACGCCGAGCGGGTTGAGGATGATTTCAACCGAGCGACCATCCGAGAGATAAGGCATATCCTCAATCGGAACGATCTTGGAGATAACACCCTTATTTCCGTGACGACCTGCCATCTTATCGCCCACTGTCAGCTTACGCTTCTGAGCAACAGCAACCCGCACCATTTTTTCAACGCCGGCGGGAAGATCAGGGTGCTCGTCGCGGGTGAACGTCTTGACATCTACTACCTTGCCACGCTCAC
>CAZBPB010000405.1:3436-3668 GCA_964493565.1 uncultured Pleurocapsa sp.
TTGCGCGCAGTAGTTTTTCTTCAGGGCTAAGTTCTTTTTCACCCTTCGGGGTGATCTTGCCAACCAGGATATCGTTGGGGCCAACTTCAGCGCCAACGCGAACGATCCCGAATTCATCGAGGTCTTTCAGCGCATCTTCACCAACATTGGGAATATCGTAGGTGATTTCTTCCGGCCCCAGTTTGGTATCGCGCGCTTCCACTTCGTGTTTTTCGATGTGGATGCTGGTGAA
>CAZBPB010000406.1:0-3666 GCA_964493565.1 uncultured Pleurocapsa sp.
GTGGGATTAACCGATGCAGTTTGAAACTATCTTATTTCAAGACATCTCACCCTTCGCCAGCATCACGCTCAACCGCCCCGCTCAGCGCAACGCCATGAGCTTTCAGATGATCGAAGAGTTGATCGCCGCCTTCAATGCGCTGCGCGAACGCTCCGACATTCGCGCCGTAGTCATCAGCGGCGCAGGCGATCATTTTTGCGTGGGTGGCGATATTAACGATCTCAAAGCGACACGCGACATGGCTGCTGAAGTACAGGATAAGGCCGTTTCTGGTATAGATAGCCTTTTGCGCCGTATTATCGAAGCTCCGCAAGTCGTCATCGCTAGAGTACATGGCTCGGCGCTCGGCGGCGGGTTCGGGCTGGTCTGCGCCTGCGATATCGCCATCGGCGCTGTTGATGCCACTTTTGGCCTGCCCGAAGCGCGTTTAGGCATCGCCCCGGCACTAATCGCGCCTTATGTCGTCCGGCGAGTAGGCTTAAGCCGCGCTGGCGTCATGATGCTGACCGGCGCGCGTTTCGATGGCGTATCAGCCCATGAGTATGGCGTGATCCACGAAGTATGCCCGAAAGGCATTCTAGACGAATGTACAGATGCTATTCTTAACGAAATTCGCCAATGCAGCCCCGCCGCTCTACGCGCCTGCAAGCAGCTTTTACGGGCTTCAGAGTCGCAATCACTAGAAGAGTCGCTGCCATTCCGCGCGCGCACGCTGAATATGCTTCGTGCTAGCGAGGATGGTCAAGAAGGGATGCTCGCCTTCATCCAGAAACGCCCGCCAAAATGGGCCGCTGAATAAATAATTTACGAGGAAAATTCTTTGATCAGAAAACTGCTTATTGCCAATCGTGGCGAAATTTCTGCCCGAATCATTCGCACCTGCCGCACATTGGGCATCTACACGATTGCCTTATATTCCGATGCCGATGCAAACGCCAATTTCGTCAAACTAGCCGATGAAGCCGTGCATATCGGCGCATCCCCCGCCCCGCAAAGCTATTTGAATATCGAAGCCGTTTTAAGCGCAGCGCAACGCACTAATGCTGACGCCCTTCATCCCGGCTATGGCTTCTTATCCGAGCGCAGTCATTTCGCGCAAACAGTTATAGATGCCGGCCTCACGTGGATCGGCCCATCCCCTGAAATCATCGCGCTTATGGGCGACAAACGCCGCGCAAAACTGGCGCTTAATGATATTCCTTTAGTTCCCGGCTATAACGGCGATGATCAAAGCGATGCGATATTTCAAGTTGAAGCCGAGAATATTGGCTGCCCGGTCATGGTCAAAGCGGCAGCGGGTGGCGGTGGGCGCGGTATGCGAGTGGTCACAGCAGCGGGCGATCTCGTTGGAGCATTGGAAGGCGCACGCCGTGAAGCCTCACAGGCTTTTGGCGATGATACACTGCTGTTAGAGAGATACATTGAGCGCCCCCGCCATATTGAAGTCCAGATTTTAGGCGATTCCAGCGGCAAAGTGATCGCTTTGGGTGAACGTGAATGCTCAATTCAACGCCGCCATCAAAAAATCATCGAAGAAACGCCCTCACCCGCTTTAAACCCATCGCAGCGTGAGGCCATTTGCGCGGCGGCAGTCCGCATTGGCGAACAAATCGGGTACACCAACGCCGGAACGGTAGAATTCATTCTCGACCAGGCGGGAGATTTCTATTTTCTGGAGATGAACACCCGTTTACAGGTTGAGCATCCGGTGACAGAAGAAGCGTTCGGTGTTGATCTGGTGGAATGGCAAATTCGTATTGCTGAAGGCGAACGTATCCCCGGAAATATATTCCCTGCGCAAGCGCAGCAGCACGTCATTGAAGCGCGCTTATATGCCGAAGATCCTTCAAACGAATTTTTACCGTCTACAGGTCGCATCCTGAACGTTGATCTCGGCAATACAATCCGCGTAGACGTCGGGCTTGGGGATGAAGTTTCCCCGTATTATGATCCCATGCTGGCGAAGCTGATCGCCGCCGCGCCCACCCGTGCAGAGGCTATCCGCAAACTGGATTACGCTCTCTCACAGATCGTGCTGCTTGGCGTGCGCCACAATGCCGCTTTCCTGCGCCGCGTGCTTGCCAACCCTGAATTTGCAGCAGGCAGCTTTGATACCAGCTTCATTGAATGCCACCCTGAATTATTGCCCGATCCGCCGCCTTCATCTCTCGTTTGGCTAGCCGCCGCCTTCGCTAAGCTGCAAACCGAAAGCGCAGGTAAATTCTGGCGCAACAATCTTTACCGGCCGCTCAAATACACGTTCACATATGGGGATATACAACGCGATATTCTGATCATGCCTCATGCGGACAACCGGTTCACGGTCACCATTGATCAACAGGTATTCGCAGTTCGCACCTTTCCAGAGCAGCCTTCATCGCTGGAAATTGACGGCTTTCGCCACTGCTTTTCAGTTGCAGCGAATCAGGATGAATGGTGGGTACAAACCCCTGAAGCAATCTACTGCCTCAATTGGGTTTCACCGCTGCCAATGGGTATTAAGCAGTCAGGCGCACAAGGCTCTCTGCTTTCACCGATGCCCGGTCAAGTGGTGAAAATTCAGGTTGAACCCGGCCAGCAGGTCAGCAAAGGCGATCTGCTGATGGTCATTGAAGCTATGAAGATGGAACATCGCATCATCGCGCCATACACCGGGAATGTCGCCAAACTTCATTTTGAAGTCGGGCAATCCGTGCAATTCGGCGTAAAACTCCTTGACCTGCTGCCATCTGAATAAGTATGCTGATGACTCAAAACGGCATACAATAGAGTTGATCTTGTTAAGGAGTCACCTATGGCGCTACCTAAACGCGCATGACCGTTGAAGCGTTTGAGCGGTATGCGGAACTTCCTGAGAATCGGGATAAGAAATTGGAATATCACGCAGGAGAAATCATCGAAGTGGTGTCTAATGATCGATCATCTCAGGTTGCAGCAAACATCATCATATTTCTTGGTGGCTACATAAAACAACAAAAATTAGGACGCTTAACTGGCGCAGATGGCGGCTACATGATTAACGGTGAGCGATATATACCGGATGTGGCCTTCATTTCCGCATCGCGCCAGCCAAAAGCAATAGGCCAATCCTGGAATCACCTCGCACCTGACCTGGCAATTGAAGTTTTATCGCCAACCGATCAGGCAACTGATGTACTGGACAAGGTATCCAATTATCTAGTTGCCGGCGTAACTATATGGGTGGTTGATCCGATCAAACAAACTGTACAGGTTTTTGCGCCAAACGCCGCGCCGCGTCTATTGACGCGCGAAGAAACGCTTGAAGGTGGAGCATTGCTTCCCGGTTTCAGCCTTTCAATTGCCTCACTATTCGAGGATATGTAGATCTGATGCCGCTTTACGATTACCGCTGTGAAAATTGCGAAACGATATTTGAAGCCCGCCATGCCTTCGATGCACCCACCCCACTATGCCCCGTGTGCGCCAGTGCCGACGTGCAGCGCCAGATCACCGCTGCCCCCGCGCAGTTGAAAGGGATGCTGGCAAACGCTGGTTCCAGCCGTAATGCCTCCAAAGAAGAGCTTAAATCCAAATGGTCAGAAGAAACGCCTAAACTGCGCGATCGACTCATCAGCAAATTAGGCGAAGATACCGTTCGTAAAAATGCGCCGTCTCTGTTTTCTGAATAATGTTCGATGGCTATAC
>CAZBPB010000407.1:0-757 GCA_964493565.1 uncultured Pleurocapsa sp.
TGATGGGGAATCAAAAGGACGCCCGAAGGCGCCCTCAACTGCTTAATACTGACCTTACGTCACGACTGACTTGTCGCCATAAGATGCGTCATCGAGTACTTCAAAGTTCGTAAACAGGAAATGGTCGTGATAATAGTGGATCCACAGGAACGAGAGGATCGCAGTGTAGTAGGCGATATCAAAATGTTGATTGCCTTCAATGCCGGGACGAATAATCGGGGCGATGGCATACACGCCAAGGAAAACCAGCACTGAGCCAACTAACATAATGGTGCTGAGCAGGAACAATCCCTTAGAGCCATGCTTCTCAAAGCGGTAGACCAGCGGCGCAGAGTTATCGAGATGGCGATAGGCCGCTCGGATGCCGATGATGTAGAAGGTGATGGCAAGATACTGGAACGAGTGCCACGTATTTAATCCCTGGAAAGCGGTATCCAGATTTGGCAGTGAAGGGATGATGAAAGCGACGAAAACCGTAAGCATGACGAAAACTGTTTTCGGCCAATTCAGGATGCCATCACGATATTCAATGACCGACTTCACGAAGAAAGCACCGACGGCAGTGAGGAAGATGCCGGACATTAGAATGAAGAACCACGACGCCTGGAAAAATTCGGGAATAACCGAGGTAAGGTCATTGGAGCCGATATCGAATTGACCCTGGCTGATCTTGAGCGCGGCGAAGGGGAACAGGCAAGTCAAGATTACGCCGTAGTCAATCACGCGGCCAAGCGGGGTAACACCAGTGCCGGGGCGG
>CAZBPB010000407.1:780-3663 GCA_964493565.1 uncultured Pleurocapsa sp.
CGAAGGTGTGTTCCTTGTGATTGTACAATTCGGTAATATACGTGACCTGATGCAGGACATGCATCGCCGCCCAGAAAAAGAAAATGGTGAGCAGCAGATTCAGGTTCAAGAAGGCCAATGAAACGACGATAATCGGAATAATCAGGGATGAACGCAGCAGCATAGGGTAGCTTTTGCGGAAGTTCTGATCCAGCCCGGTACGCAGGAATGTAGACATCATGTGCGGGCCGCCGACAGCGATAGCTACGAAGCCGTTGACAGCGTTGCGGCTCACATCGGGATCAAGCCCTAGCTTCACGCCAAGAAGGTAAACCAGATAAGGCAGGGGAACCAGGATGACGCTGAATGAGATAAACATCAGGTCCCAACGACGGTCACGAAGCCACAGTTTTGAGCTTTGTTTAGTTTGCGCTACCGGCTGCGACTGAATACTTGCGCTGGCTGAAGCCATGCCACTCCCTCCATAACTACACCACTTTTGGCATTGTACACGGATTTATTTAGCGATGCAAACTAATTTTTCTAATGATACTCATTGAGCTACGACATGATGAGTTCTGCAACGCGCTTCATAGCGTTCTGATGCGCCGATCAACACAATAGGATCATCATAACGGGCAGGTTCGCCATTAACCAAACGTTGGGTTAGATAGGCCGACTCCCCACAGATAACACAGATGGCGTGCAGTTTTGTGACCTCATCGGCAACTGAAAGCAGTTGGGGCATAGCGCCGAAGGGTTCACCGCGAAAATCCATGTCGAGACCGGCAACGATGACTCGTAGGCCACGCCCGACAAGTTCGCTAACAACATCCAGAATGGCGGTGTCAAAGAATTGAGCTTCATCAATGGCGACTACGGTGGTTTCGCCGTCTAAATTGGCAAGCAGGGTTGATGAGTCTGCAACGGGAAGCGCCATGATGGTTTGCCCTGTATGGCTGGTTACGCTTTCAACACCGAAACGATCATCAATGCTGGGTTTAAAGACTTGAACCGTTTGCCGGGCGATCAGGGCGCGGCGCACACGCCGTATCAATTCTTCGGTTTTGCCGCAAAACATGCTGCCGCAAATGACTTCAATCTGACCGACTTCGTGGCTCATGAAACAATCCTGTCGTGAGGTGTGCGAGCTTTACAAAACAAAAGGCAGGTCTCCAGAAAAGGAGCCTGCCTTCATATGTTACCTACTGTGAAGCGTTATTCAACCGTTTCCTGAGCTTCAGGAAGTTCAAAGCCGCGAGTACGTAGGGCGCGCTTAATATCTGCAAGAACCTTCTGCCCAACGCCGGCGATAGAGAGGATGGCATCGTCGCCACCTTCTTCGATGCGGGTGATAAACTCACCAACAGTGTTGATGCCTTCATCTGCCAGCAGAGTTACATGGCGCTTGGAAAGATCCAACTCCGATAGAGGCAAGTTGGTAGGTGTGCGGGCAGCAACGCGATCTTCCGCTTCCTGACGCTTCTGGTCGCGGATTTGCAGACGCTTGATGAAGCGATCTACCTGACCTTCAGTGTCAACAATGCGCTGTTCACCGGTATAGAAGGGATGGCAGTTCGAGCAAATGTCGGTACGGATAGAGGGCACCGTTGCCCCGGTGACCCATGTATTACCACAGGCACAGGTGACGACAGCTTCGGGATACCACGTTGGATGCAAGTCTTTCTTCATTTTTTCCTCTCGTCTCCATACGGTCATCCGCCGTATGGTACTGAGCACTAGGAGTCTTTTTGTCCGGCGAGTGATGGGTTTTCGTCGCGTACGCTGACCCGCTTGCGCCCGTTTTTGCCGGGAGCATATTCGAAGACAACGTACCCTTCTTTGACGGCAAACAGGGTGTAATCCTTACCCATGTCTACGCCGATTCCGGGATGAATCTTGGTGCCGTGCTGGCGAATAATGATATTGCCGGGAACTACGAACTCGCCGCCAAAGCGCTTTACGCCCAGACGCTGCGAATTGCTATCACGACCGTTGCGGCTGCTACCGCCGCCTTTTTTGTGTGCCATTGTAAGCTATCTCCCTGCGCTGAACGTTTAACCGTTGATCGCATCAACGCGAATACGGGTGTAATACTGGCGATGACCGCGCTTGCGGCGGAACTTGGTACGCTGGCGATACTTGAAAACTAGAATCTTGGGCGCACGGAACTGATCAACCACGGTTGCAGCGACGGATGCGCCGTCAACCTTGGGCTGACCAATAACGGTGCCCGCGTCGTTGCCGACCAGAAGGACATCGGTGATCTCGATCTTGTCGTCCACCTTATTGGGCAGACGCTCTACATCGAGAAACTTGCCTACTTCTGCCCGGTACTGGCGGTTACCAGAACGGATAATGGCGTACATGCAGGATTTTCTCCAATTCTCACTTGCCGCCGCCCCCAGTGCAGTAATTTCTAATTGCCTGACTAGCGGGGAAAATTGGTCAACGAAGGAATTTCATTGACAAAGTTACGAACGAGGCATTTTACGCGTGGAGTGGGGAGAAGTCAATGGGAAGTGATGTGTATCGCGAATTGAGTCACGAGTGAATGAAGGGGTAGTTCACCTTAAGCAATAAACATCGCATCGCCGAAGGAGAAGAAACGGTAGCCATCACGCTTGGCGACTTCGTAGGCGTTCATGATGATTTCGCGGCTGGAAAAACTGCTGATCATCATCAATAACGAGGATTTAGGCAGGTGAAAGTTGGTGATCATGGCATCTACCACCCGCCAGCGATAGCCGGGATAGATGAAGAGATTGGTTTCGCGCTCGAAGGAGATGACAGGACGCCATGGACAGGCTTCTAAGGGAGTGTTGGGGTTGGCTGGGCTGCCGCCTTCGCTGAGAATGCCCGCGGTTTCCAATGTGCGGGCGGCAGTGGTGCCGACGGCGATGG
>CAZBPB010000408.1:0-3106 GCA_964493565.1 uncultured Pleurocapsa sp.
CTGTGGTGATACCTAATGCAAGCAGGGCGCGAATAGGGATGCTGTCGTTTTCTTCGAGCATGGCTTCAAGGAGTTCCTGCTCGGTGATTTCTTCGAGGCCGCGCTCTAGCTTGAGGTCATTGGCGATGCCCATAACCATATCTGCGCGCGGAGTGTATGGCGCGCCGGCAAACATACGCTGGGTGGTGCCTTTACCGGTGCGACGGCGAATCCGGTCTATTACATAATCTGCCGTCAAGCCATGACGCTCCACAATACTTACGGCGAGACTTTCACGGGCTTTGAGCATCCCGATGAAAAGATGTTCCACTCCGATGAAATAATGCTGCATTCGCGCTGATTCCTGGCGGGCATTGATCTGGATGTCTTTGAGAGAAACGTCACTCATTCGGCGATCCCGTCTTGAATGCGAAACCATGTACGCCCGACACGAAACAACTGGCCTAATTCGATGGGAATGCTGCCGCTGACGCGGGCTTCATCGTCATCATCGAGTTCGAGGAAAGTGCCATTCTTGCTGTCACAGTCTTCCAGCCACCAACGCTGACCGCGAAAATACACTCTGGCGTGGTAGCGCGAGGCGAAACTGTCATAGCGCAACCAGATGTCATTGTCTTCCTTACGACCAAAGCGGACTGCCCATTCGTTTTCGCCGGAAATGCCGTCACCGTTTTCTGAAGACAGTGACACCAGACGGCCATCTTCGACGCCGCTCATAAACATTATTTCAACAGAGACATTCATCAGATAGTGAGCGAACCTTTGGGAAAATCAAAAGGCCATTTTTATTGAGTATACTCGCAATTTGAGGGAAAGCGTAATGCGCGGGGATGTGGTGAGCGGGGAAAGGAAAGGGCATACGTAACCTCACCCCTCAATCCCCTCTCCGCGCGCGGATGAGGGGAAGAAATGCCGATGATTTGTTGGGGGGCGAAACGGACAACGCATGCGCTGTCCCTATGGATGGGGTTGAGGGAAAGCGTAATGCGTGGGGATGTTTGGGGGAAATTATTATGGGCGGCGAATAACCATCATTCACCACCCATAATTTACAGCGTTATTAGTTCGTCTACTGCTGCGCCCAATGTGCTAAGAGCGCGATAAAGGTTGCGTTGGCGTCAATTGTCGGCTCGTTCGATGCCCATGACTGCCAATCATCTGTGTAGCGAAGGGCGGAAGGCACGCCAATTTCCCACAGCATTTCCAGCGCCGAGTCGCCGCCTGCGTTCTGGCTGTTTGCGCCTTCTGTGACGTAACCGGGTACGGCCTGTTGGTTGTGATAGCTCAGGTTGTGATGGGGATACATCGTTGGGTCAGAGCCAATTCCGGTGATGTACATTTTGGCTAGCGGATTGATGCCCAACACATACTGCACCTGTTGAAGCGCCGCATGCACAAAACTTTCATTGGGGAAAAGTTCGTTAGCCATCATCAGATATAAGCCATGCGCTAATGCCACCTGATTTGAACCCCAAACGTACTCAAAACCACCCACGCTATCATTCAGGGACACGCCATAACCGGACATGAGCGAGACATCAAGGATTTGCTGCGCCTGCGCCTGGAACACTTCCGCGACGCTGGCCGATATGGTTTCGTCGGAATTTGCCGCCGTCAGGTAGGCATACAGCGCCATGGGGTAGGCGTTCGCCCACGACATGGCCTGATTGCGATCTGGTGAAACTGCCGCGAAATAGTTTGCGAAAGCGGTTTCAAAGGCCGTGTCGCCGGTGGCGTTAAACAACTCTGCCGCCGCCCACATGCGCGGTACATCTTCTGTGCCGACGAAATCATAGCCGCCCTGCATCGGATATTCGCTCACGGGGGGATTCTGGAATCCGCCCTCTGGGAATTGTTCGGGGTGCTGCTCTAGCCACGCCCACGCCTGCTGGGCGGCGCTCAACAGGGTTTCGGCGTAAGCTGCATCGTGGTTGGCGTAAACCCGCGCGGCTTGCGCCATCACCGCTGCGAAATAGGCGGTATCGGCGCTTGAGACTTCAAATATGTATAACTGCGAGGTGTCTTCTGCGGGCAGCGCGCCGAAATAAGGCAGGCTGCGCGTGGTGACCTTGTGATGCACAGCGCCATCTTCGCGCTGCATCCTCAACAGCCAATCCAGTTCCCAGCGAATTTCATCCAGTAAGTCAGGCAGATCGTTGCCGCTTTCTGGAATGTTGAGCGAAACGTCAGTGAAAAATTCAGGATTTGCGTTAAAGCCGATCAGCATTTGCCCGACGGCGAATGCCGCAGTAGGGATATAGCGCCCGAAATCGCCGGCATCGTACCAACCGCCAGAAACGTCAATGGGGGCGCTGGAGTCGTCACCCCAAAGGATGGCAGGCTCAAGATGACCTGCTTCAAGGTTAATGCCGCTGAACTCTGTATCGTTGATGGCGATACCACTGCGGCTCAAATAGAGCGCGCGTGTGACGAGGTTTAAAGGTGCGGCGTAGACATTTTCAGCGATGGCGAATGGGTAACTGACATCGCCGGTATCGAGTACGATGTGGTATGTGCCTGGAGTTTCGAGAGAGTCGAAGCGGCCCAAAAAGATTTCTTGTTGGGTATCGGCATCAAGCCCCCACGATACGCCTTGCCCTTCGTAGACAATTTCGCCGGTTGCGTCATCTACAACGGTGAAGGTGCTGATGGGAACAGTGGCTACGAATAGTTTTTGATCTTGTGGGCGATACCCTACCTGACTTGCGCGCACGACGGGCAGATCGCTGAAAAGCTCGCTGGCATCCGGCGGTTGGTTTAGATTGGTATCGGAAATGACGCGAATATCATCAAACCAGAAAGTGCCGGCGGGAGCGGAAGGATCATCAAAGGCGATTTCAAAGCCAGTGACAGGATTAGGGACAAATTCCATGATACCTTCTTCGCCAACCCACATCAGCCGCTGGAAGCAGTCCCATTCAAGGGTAACGGTCACCCAATCTTCAACGCTGCCTTCTGGCGTGGTGAAGGCGCAGCCGAAAGGCGTCACGCCGGGGGATGCCGATGATGTTTGCGTAGAATCGGCAATATGCAGCACGATACTGAGCGGCAAGCCAACTTCACTGGCACGCATTTGGAAGATGATGCCTTGCCCCGCCTGCCAATC
>CAZBPB010000408.1:3116-3627 GCA_964493565.1 uncultured Pleurocapsa sp.
CCGATGCCTGAGTAGCCGTCTGCTACAAGCGCAGTTTCTAAGCGAAGGGATGTTGTGCCGTTAAAAACTACTTCCGTATCGAGGGCTGCGCTAAAGGTTGTTCCGGCATCGTCACTGTACGTCCACCACTGCGATGAGAAGCCATCACTGTATTCCGAGTCAAAGTCATCGATCAGGGTGGCGGCTGCCACGTCTTGCGCGGCTACCGCTGAGAAGCTGAGCAGCGCCAATAAAATAAGCAGCAGGATGTTACGGGTTAGCTTCATAACGTTGTCCTTGTACTGAAAAAACGGTCAATTACGGGGAAATTATAGCGAAAGATACTTAGGCTAGTAAAGAAATGCGGTGCGCCTATTCATGGGCTATCGCGTCCAGTTTCAAAAGACACTGTATAAATCGCCAAGACGCTAGAAACACCCAGGGAAAACCTGATGGCGCAGCACGCTGCGCCCTACAGGACTGGCAATAAACCAAGATGATCATTTTGATGCGATAGCCTTGTTGTGGTGGG